>DASQEG010000094.1:0-3032 GCA_035633775.1 Bryobacteraceae bacterium | reverse complement strand
TTAGCGGGTAGTATTCCCAGCGCACGCCAAGCGTGAGGGTCAGGTTGCGCGTCGCTTGCCACCGATCGCGAAAGTACAGGCCATTCAGCCACTGGCGCGGCGTCGAATCGTAGGTTTGAATCGACTTACCCATGCTGCTGGGCAGGCCGAGCAGGAACTGCGCCCAGCTGTTGTACTGGTTTGGCGCCGCACCTCCCGACAACGCTGTCACGCCTCCGGTGAAGTTGAAGCCTCCTCGCGGGCCGAAGCCACGTTCAGGGTGCCATTGGTTGACGCTGTTGTGCGTGACGTCGGCCCCGAACCGCATTTCGTGCGTGCCCCTTGTCCAGTTGAAATTCGCGGTCTGGGTTAAGTAGGTATTGTCGACAAACTTAGGCGCCCACGGGTAAACCTGGCCAAGCTGAGCATAGCCGTTGACATTGAACTGAGGCATTCCGCTCTGCCGGATATCCGCGCCATTCGTGCCGGGAATACCGAGCAGCTCCGTCCCGTAGTTCTGGCCATAATCATGCCCCGTCAGTTCCAGCGGGTCATAGCTGTAGGAAAAGGCCGCGTCAAGAACGAACGTCGGAGAGAACACGTATACCCCGCCGAGCGTCACGATGTGAGAACGAACCACGCCGGAGCCCGTACCACCTCCGTTGATCAGACCCTCGCCCCCAGCCTCACCGAGTGCAGCTACTGATTCCACATGGGCGTCCAGCATGCTGTATTTGCCCCACAATGTGAGACTCGTCGACGGGTTCCAATTAAGCTTCAAGTCGTAGTTGTCACGGTCGAACACCGATGGCGCGGAGGCGAAGTAGTTCGACACGGTGCCCGGGAGGTTCGGTGCCGGGATGAGACTTTGCATTCGTAGTGCAATTGGGCTCAGACGATCGGCCGGAATGATGTTATTGGGAAAGGGAGTGCGTCCTGCGCCGTTCGCAGTTCCGGTCAAGGGATCGTATATGGTGGTTCCTGCAAGGCTGAAGTCACCGCGGCGCTGCTCGGCCGTCGGCACGGTGAGCAGGCGGGTCAGGTTCGTTCGCTCGCGCATTCCCTCGAAGCTGCCGAAGAAGAAGAGCTTGTCACGGATGATGCGACCGCCCAGCGTGCCTCCGAAGATGTTGATGATGTTCTTGGGTGTTGCCTGTCCAGCAGGATAGAAGAAATTCTTGGCGAAGAGCTTGCTGTTACTGTGATGCTCAAACAGCACTCCGTGAAACGTGTTGCCGCCGGATTTTGTGGAGATGTTTACCGCCGCCCCTCCGGCAAAGCCCTGATCGGCGTCAAAGCTGTTCGTGGCGATGTTGACGCTCTCGATCGATTCCGATGGTGGAATGTACAGCACCTGCCACGGTAAAGAGGCGCGCATGTTGCTGGCACCATCCAGGCGGGTGTTGTTGTTTGCATTCGTAGTCCCGTTGATATTCGTGCCCAGTGCCCTGCCCGGGGAGCCGATGACCGCGTTCTGGTAAACGGCCGGCGTTGCTCCCGGGACGAGGTTGATGAGAGTTTGGTAGTTGCGGTACCCGGGCAACGGAAGTGTCGTCACCTCGCGTGACGAGATCTCAACGTGAACGTCGCTCTTGTCGGTCTGCAGTGCAGCCACGGACGCTTCGACGCGTACACTCTCGCCCACCTGACTTAACTGAAGATTGAAGTCTACGCGTGTCACGACGTTGATCGTGACCTCAATGTTAGTGCGGCGTTCCGGTCGAAAGCCGGAAGCTTGCAGTTCAAGCGCGTACGTGCCGGGAATCAGTGACGCCAAGGTGTACGTCCCGCCCTCGGATGTTGTCGTAGTCCGCGTCTGGCCCGTCTGCGTATTGGTGAGAACGATGCGAGCCTGCGGCACCAAAGCTCCTGCCGGATCGGCAACGGATCCGACTATGGATCCATAAAGCACCTGCGAAGATGCCGTTTGAGGCATCATCGTAAGCAAAACTCCCCAACAAAGCGCAATCCTGATGGTTGCGCGCGAGACAGCGCCCTGAGTCACGACAGACCCTCCGATGGAGGTTGATTCTATCGCAGTGACTCAGCAGTGCTGCGGCTGCGCATGATGTCACCACGGCGACGTGCCATCTGCGCGGAAGTACCCACCCGTTGGTCGTCCTCGCCAAGCAGGGCGAGGCGCACCGCAGTCCGCGCGGCTTCCTCGGGCGAATTCGCGCCCAGATGGTTCGTCATGTCGGTGGCGGTGTAGCCCGGGTCCGCCAGGTTGACTTTGATGCCCTTTGGCCGTAGTTCATTAGCAAACTGAACCGTCAAAGCGTTGAGAGCTGTCTTGGAGGAGTTGTAAGCCAGCGCGTTGACGTCGTGACCCTCAGCCGGAGGGAAGCTTGTGTTCGTCAGGGAGCCCAGCCCGCTGGACAAGTTGACGAAGCGTGGTGCAGCAGATTTGTAGAGCAGCGGTAGGAAGGCCTTCGTGACGAGAAATACCATACAGATTCGTCTCGAACGTTTGCTTTAGCTTCTCGAAGTCCAATTGGCTCGGTGAACCATTATCGATGAAGACCGCGGCGTTATTGACGAGGATGTCGAGGCGACCTGGCTCAGTCGAGACCCTTTGCGCAGCAGCAGCCACGCTGTCGGGATCTGAAACTTCCAACGAGACCCAGAGAGCATCGGTTGCCTCAGCACGCAGTCGCTCAGTCGCCTCTATCCCCCGTTGCCGCTCGCGAGCGCCGACCAGGATTCTGAGGCCGTGATGACCGAGTTGTCGCGCGATTTCGAAACCGATGCCCTTGTTGGCACCGGTACGAGTGCGACTGCATTGGTACTGTCGTTTGATGACATTTGATTCCTCCAGAATGTTCGGGGGCTGGGTGACTTCAGTGCGTGGTTGCGGCCATGCGCAGTCCGATAGACCAATCACAACGAGCGCCAGGCACAGTAACCGCAGCGGGTCACGACTCGCCGAATAGTATGATGCCGAGCAGCGCTCCGCCGACCGTGCCAATGCCGGTCCAGATGGCGTAAGCTGTTCCGATTGGCAGCGTCTCGCCTGCCTGTGAGAGAGAAGACACAGGCTGCCTGCGCCCAGA
>DASQEG010000093.1:0-3109 GCA_035633775.1 Bryobacteraceae bacterium | reverse complement strand
CTCGCCCGTCCGAACGTCAACATCATATGTGCCTATACGGAACTTACTCACAACGGCCTCCCGCGGAGTGAACGGACAGAGTATCACGCGGCAGCATGCCTCAGAAGGGGCGAACCTTTTTGTCGTAAGTGTTCACCGCCGGATCATAACTTGATTCGAATTTGATCATCGCGCCAGGGTTCACTGCTGGTTAATATCGAACTCGTCCGAACGCGTCAGCCGGATGAAGTGCTGATCAGGCACCAGGGAAGCAGATTTCGCAAGGTCAAGAATTGTGAGTTCAATACAAGGTAAGCGCGTTGCGCCGCTGGGGCCAGGTCGCTCGAACGTCTGCAAGCGCATCTCGAGCCTCGCAACCCACCCAGTTCAGGTGCTGGTCAGCCGGTTTCAGGGCAGGAGGTGAGCAGATGTGCGCTAACGACCCCGCAGCCACGCAAGCTCTGGTCGTAAGAACGATCGCGGTCTTCTTCTCCGTTGCTGCTGTTTCGGCAGGGCTCCAGCCGGAAAACCGCTGGCATGCGGATCTGTTCACGAGTGAGCGGCTGGTTGCCGATGGCAATTACGGAACCGCCACAAACTTGTTGAAGCGGCTCGTCGCGGAAAGCGTGAGCTTGCCGGCAAACGATCCACGGCGTGGCATCGTCCTCAATGATCTCGGTGTTGTTCACCAACACCTGGGTGAGTATCAGGAGGCGAAGCGGCTGATGTTGCAGTCCGTCGAGCAGTTGGAGAGCAGTACCGGACACCATGATCTCCTGCGGGCGAGATCCCTGACTAACCTGACAGCTCTATACCTCGACATGCGGGAGTACTCAAAGGCTCAGGCCGTTGCCCAACGTGCGTTGGCTCTCATTCCCGTCGACTCCCAACCAGTCCAGAGGGCGCACATCCTGAACCTGCTCGGGCGGCTGCACTACCGCATAGGGAACCATGCTGAGGCGGAAGGAAAGTTGCGGCAGGCGCACTCAATCTTCGTAATCGCGAAGCGCTACTCGGACGCGTTTGCCACGACAAGTAACCTTGCTCTTATCTACAACGCGATGAACCGCCTGGCCGACGCAATTCGCTGCCTCGAGGAAGCGCTGGCTGGTCTGGAGAAGGAGTACCATCCGAATCATCCTGCGCTCCTGAGGCCGCTTGTCAATCTCGCGGTCATGTATCGCCGGGCTTCTCGACTGAGTGAAGCCGATGCGGCCTTGAGAAGAGCTGAACAGTTCATCTCGGCCTCAGGCTCTCATCATACTCGCTTGGGCGATGTCTTGACCTTTCATGCCGAGGTCCTCCGAAAGTTAGGCCGCAAGGACGAAGCGCGTCAGGTCGCGAGGCGCGCGGAGGCATTTCGTCAGGAAAGAAACTTCGACGAGAGCGCCAAGCATACCGTGAATTATCTCGATTTGTTCACTGCAAGGTGAAGTAGTACACGTTGCCTTCCTGCCGCGCCTGGGCAAGAGCCCAGGCTTCCGCACTCTTGCGCCCGGCAGACTGGAGTGCCGTCTCCAATGCAATTGAGGACTAATATGGAAGATCAAAACATTTCTCGTCGTACGCTGCTGAAGGGCGCGGCTGCATCCGTTGCGGGCCTGAACGTCCTCCAGGTGACCGGGGCGCGAGCCTTCGCCCAGGCTGGGGGCGAGGTCATTCCTTGGCTCGATCAGCCGCCGCCGAACCCCGTTCCTGACGCCGTCGGTAACCTGCTGAAGTGGGAGGAGCTCAACTCGTGGCTCACACCTTCAGAAAGATTCTTCTGGGTGCAGCACTACGGCCGACCGAACCTGGACGGAGCCGCCTGGCGGCTGGATATATCGGGTCTGGTCGCGCGTCCTCGCACACTGGCGCTGGCGGATCTCAAACAACGCCAGCGTCATGAGGTGGACTTCGCGCTCGAGTGCTCAGGGAACACGGGCTTTCCATTCAATACTGGTGCCGCACTCCTTGGAAATGCACGGTGGGCAGGCGCTCGACTCGCACCGCTGCTGGAGGACGCATGCATCCTGGACCAGGGCACGGAAGTCGTCTTCTGGGGCGCCGATCGCGGCACTGTCAGCATCCGCGATAACGCCGGGGTACTCAGTGGCGGAAGCACAGGAACGGTCACACCGGATTCCGACGGCGGACTTGACCTCACTATCACGGAACAGTTCGCCCGAAGCATGTCAGTTTCCGAAGCGCTTCAGCGCGACAACCTGCTCTGTTATGAGATGAATGGCGAGCCACTGCCGCCCGAGCACGGCTTTCCCGTTCGCCTCATTGCCCCGGGCTGGTACGGAGTGGCCAATGTCAAGTGGCTGACCCGCATTGAGGTTCTGAACCAGCGGTTCGCCGGGCGTTTCATGGCGCGCGACTATGTATCCGTTCGCGAGCAGCAGCAGGGCGATCAGACGGTCTGGACTTTTACAACCGTGAGCCGGACACGGCTAAAGTCGGCGCCGGCCAAAGTTACGCGCAGTCCCAACGGCTACAGAGTGATGGGCGTAGCCTGGGGCGCACCCATTGGATCGGTGGAGGTCCAAATCGACAACGGGCCATGGATGCCGGCCGCCCTCGACAGCACTGGAACACCTGACGGCCGGCCGCGCCGCTATGCCTGGACCTTCTGGACCTTTGACTGGGCGTCACCCTCACGCGGCGAACATACGGTCCGCACGCGGGCGATCGATACGGAAGGCAACGTACAGCCAGCGCCGGACGATGCCTTCCTTTCGAGCAAGAGGACGTATTGGGAGAGCAACGGCCAGATTACCCGTCGGATCATGATCCCCTGAGTACCGGATCTGCTTGTCACGTCAACAATCGCCGGGATCGCCGCCGGAACGTTCCCGGTGCGGATGTGTTGCATCCATGGTGGTTGGGGGCGTTAGCGGCAAAGTGGGCTAAAGCGGGAGATCTCTCCACAACCTCGCCCAACTAACGGCCGAAATCATAAGCTCCGAACTCCCCCGCTACGTTCACACGAGGGGAGGGTGCTGGCGCTCACTTCCTGCACTACCTGAGCCGCTGCCTCTTGGCGGCCCCTACATTGCTTCGATCGCACAGGAGACGAGCCTCGGCGGTTTCGCTTTCCAGACGACAGCTAAACCGTGCACCCGCTGTTATTCGGCGTTCCGTCAGG
>DASQEG010000092.1:0-3795 GCA_035633775.1 Bryobacteraceae bacterium | reverse complement strand
GTACGAGAGGACCGAGCTGGACGAACCTCTTGTGATCCAGTTGTCCCACCAGGGGCACCGCTGGGTAGCGAAGTTCGGTCAGGATAAGCGCTGAATGCATATAAGCGCGAAACCTTCCTCAAGATGAGATCTCCCAAGGGGTCAACCCCTTCTGAAGGGCCGTGGAAGACGACCACGTCGATAGGCCGGATGTGTAAGCGCAGCAATGCGTTGAGCTGACCGGTACTAATAGCCCGTTCGGCTTGACCATAAACATTCACTCCATACACACTCTCTCTCTCTTTCTCGTTCGTTCTACCGTTGCCCCCCGTCAGATATTCAGATGGCCAAAGGCCATCCCCTCCTCTGGGTGATCCGAGCGAGAGGGCCCCACCCGTTCCCATCCCGAACACGGAAGTTAAGCCTCTCAGCCCCGATGGTACTGCGCGCGCAAGTGCGTGGGAGAGTAGGACGTCGCCCAGTTAATCCATATCACTGAAGCCCGTCTCACCGACGGGCTTTTTCGTTTTCAGCACCGCTGAAGCCAGTTCTCCTGCCGTCCACCCAACCCCGACCGTAATTCATCCTACGTGCAGGAGACCTGACGATGCCTGCAAAGAAAGCAACGAAGAAAGCTGCCAGAAAGGCCGCGGCAAAGAAGACCTCGCGCTGTTGGGAAGGATACGAACCTGTACCCGGGAAGCAACCAAACGAGCAGGGAAGTTGCCGAAAGAAGACCGCCTCCCGCTCTACCCCGTCGGAGAAAAAGGCACAGGACGAGCGCAGGCGGCAGTTGGACGAGTGGCAGAAAGAACACCCGGGAGCGAGGCGTTCTGCTGCTCAGCATCTCGGAAAGCCAGTGCCAGCCAGGAAGAAGGCCGCGCCGAAAAAGCAAGCCAACTCACAATAATCGAAGCCACCGTTGACCCGAGCGGTTTTCCTGGCTACCCTGAAGCTACTAGTATCTTCATGCTACATCTTCAAAACCGGGAAAGCCGTCGCGCTTGTGTCCTGATCGAAGCTCTTGAAGAGCATGAGATCACCATGAAGGAGTTCGAAGCGGGCATTGCGCCCCTGGCGCCTGAAGCACTCTGGGTAGTTGCTACTACGATGAGTGCCGAATGGGACGCCTATCCGGAGCGCATCACCCGTCTTGCAGTTGCCCGACTGGTGTGCCGCCGAGTGGCAGAAGCTCAGCGGAACCTGAACTGACTGTTATCTCCAGGCTCTGCTGAGCTGTCTAAGTGAGATTGTGCGCGTTCCTGTCTGACGGGATCACGCATGCGCAGCAGCGAGAGCGGGGAAGTTATCTGTCTGCCACCGCCCCGGAGGCGGTACACTCACGAACAGGATGAGGGCTTGTCGCCCATAGCCGGTGCCGCATCGATTCCGTCGCTCCCGGGCTTCCGCATTCTGGCCCGGTTGGGGGAAGGCGGCATGGGCGTCGTGTATCGTGCGCTTGATGAGCGTCTCGGACGCGAAGTTGCCCTCAAGTTCGTCTCTGCCAGATCGGGCGTGGACCGGGAGCTGCGCGAGCGTCTCCTGCGCGAAGCACAAGCGGCTTCTTCCCTCGATCATCCAAACGTGGGCACCATCTACGGCGTTGCCGAAACACCTGCTGGCGAGTTGTGCATCATCATGGCGCTGTACGAGGGCGAGACGCTGTCCGCCCGGCTGGCCCGCGGCCCTCTTCCAGCAATGGAGGTGGTGCGGCTGGGAGCGGAGATTGCGAGCGGGCTCGCCGCCGCACATGCCCGCGGAATCGTACACCGCGACGTGAAGCCCAGCAACATCATCCTTACCGAGTCGGGAACTGCCAAGCTTGTCGACTTTGGCCTTGCGCGGCTCGAGCGGGAAGCGGTAGAGCAGCCGCTGACGGCACCCCAGGCGCTCATGGGAACAGCTGCCTATATGTCCCCGGAACAGGCGTCCGGCGGGAAGATCGATGCCCGAACCGACATCTTCTCGCTTGGCTCGGTGCTGTATGAGGCCCTTTCCGGACGCCGTGCATTCCCAGGACGTGACGTTCTGGCGCAACTGGACGGGGTTGTACGCCGCGATCCCCAGGCGCTGGACAGCGGCAACCCTGAACTCGACAGCATCATTTTAAGCGCTCTGAATAAGAACGTGGAACGCCGGTTCCAGAATGCTGCTGCCGTGGCGGCTGCACTTGAGCCGCTGCTTGTGCCCCACCGGACGACAGCGCGCTCGACAGCCCTTCGATCGAGTCGCGCCCGCATGGTGGTTGCTGCTGCCATGGCACTTGCAGTGGCCGCCGCCGTGTACTTCCGACAGGATCTGCAGCGATGGACACTCGGCCCTACAGTGTCGACGATTGCCTTTCTTCCTTTTGAAGGCTCGGACGACCCGCCGACAGCTGCCCTTGCGACCGGCTTGTCGGAGGCGCTGGCGCAGCGGATGGCCGATGTCCAAAGCCTTAACGCGCAGATCACCGTCGTTCCAACCGCCGATTTGATGGCGCGGAACGTCACTACGCCGCAGGATGCCAGGAAGTTTGCCGGAGCTACCATCGCCGTCGCCGGCACACTGAAACGCCACAAGTCCGCCGAAGTCACCGTGGAGTTGAAGATTCACGACAGCATACGCAATCAGGTCATAACGGAAGTGTTCAAAGCGCCGCAGAATGAAATGCGCATGCTCGAAAACAGGGCTGCTGCATTCCTGTCGTCTTACCTGGAGGTCCGGACGGCCGCGCTGGGGCCGCAATTGTTGTCGGGCAGCGCGTATGAATCCTACCTGCGCGGGCTCGGGTTCCTGAGCCGCTGGGACAAGCCGGGGAATCTGGATCGCGCCGTCGTCGAACTGAGTGCCGTCGTTCAGGCCGCTCCGAAGTCGTCGCCGGGTCTTGCCGCACTCGCTGAAGCATCGCGTACGCGATTTCGCGTCGATCGGGATCCCGCTGATCTGCAGCATGCGCTGACGTATGCGCGGCAGGCGGTTGACGCCGATTCGAACTCGGTCGATGCACATATCACGCTTGGCCGTGTCTATCAGGATTCGGGGCAGCGGGACCTTGCGGTGCTCGAGTTTAAGCGCGCTCTGGACACAGATCCGCGCCGCTGGGCGGCATTCGCGGGGCTTGCGCGCTCGTACGAAGACGCCGGCCGACTCGCGGAGTCGGAGGCCTCGCTGCAGCAGGCTGCTGAACTGAATTCGTATTCATGGGCGCCTTACAACGCGCTTGGCAGCTATTACCTGAGGCACTCGCGCTACAGGGATGCAGAGATCGCTTACCGCCGGGGGCTGCAGCTTACTCCGGACAATCAGCTTCTGCACAGTAATCTCGGCGTTGTGTTCATGCGATTGCGCGACTGGCAGAAAGCGACCGAAGAGCTGAAGACCTCCCTTGCGATCGCGCCGTCGTACAGCGCTCAGGTGAATCTCGGCAACGTCCACTATGCCGCCGGTGACTTCAAGGCTGCTGCCGCGGCTTACGAGGCGGCACTGCGATTGAACGGCCGTGACTTTCGAACCTGGGGCAACTGGGCTCAGGCGTTGCGGCTTTCGGGCGCACAGCGCGAACAAACGATGTCCGCTTACCGCAAGGCAACCCAGCTGGCCGAAGACACGGCGCGCCTCAGTCCGGGTGATGCGCGTTCGCGTAGCCTGCTGGCGATTTATCTCGCGTGTCTGGGAGAGCCGCACCGGGCGCGGCTCGCGCTTGAGGATGCCTTGAGCAAACCCGCACCTGCACCGGATGTCCTCGTCGACGCTGCCATAGCATACGCGCTTTCGGGAGATCGTGAGTCCGCTGTCGAATGGGCGCGACGTTCGCTAGAGGCCGGATACAACGCC
>DASQEG010000091.1:0-3778 GCA_035633775.1 Bryobacteraceae bacterium | reverse complement strand
TCTCGTCAAGGTATCGAACGGCCGCAGACACATGCAGTTCGACGTGCCCGTAGCCGGGCCGGGCACGATTCATGCGATGGCGCGGACGGGCACTACCGCCCTGGCGGTGGATGCCGGTCGAACACTGCTGCTCGACAAGTCCGAGATGTTGAGCCTGGCCGAAGCCGCGGGAATCACGATCGTTGGCCGGAGACCGCAGGAGGCGTGATGCCCGATCCCCGTCAACCGGCGAACCTCGTGGCACGTCGGTCGCAATTCGGTGACGCGGAACGGGCACCCATGTCGTCTCAGGAATAGACACACGCCACGGGATGAAGGTTCTTCGCATCCTTGGGGGATTTTGCCTCATTCTCATCGGTCTGGTCGGGCTTATCATGCCGATCATGCCTGGCTGGGTGTTCATCATCCCGGGGCTGGTGATTTTGGCCGATTACTTTCCTTCCGTCCGGAGACTGGTTGACTGGGCAAAGGCCAAACTCGAAGGGGCCACAGGCCAAACGGGCGGCACCTCCGAGATGCCGGATGACCCGAATCTGCGAAAATAGAAAGTTCGTCCTTTCATGCTGACGCGCATCAGTGTGCATGGCGCACGCCAGCACAACCTGCAGAATATCGATGTAGAGATTCCGCGGAATACATTCACCGTTGTCACCGGGCTGAGCGGTTCCGGCAAGTCGTCACTGGCCTTCGACACAATCTATGCAGAAGGGCAGCGGCGGTATGTGGAGACACTGTCGCCCTACGCGCGCCAGTTTCTCGATCAGATGGAGCGGCCTGATGTCGATTCGATCGACGGCCTGAGCCCTGCGATCAGTATCGAGCAGAAGACAACCAGCCGGAGCCCGCGTTCCACCGTCGGCACAGTCACCGAAATTTACGATTACCTGCGACTTCTCTACTCGTCGATCGGCGTGCCCCACTGCCCCGATTGCGGGCTGGAGATCTCCCGCCAGAGCACGGCGCAGATCCTCGAGCAGGTCCTGGCGATGAAGCCCGGCGGACGCCTGATGATTTTGGCTCCGGTGGTGCGCGGGCGTAAGGGCGAGTTCAAAAAGGAGCTGGACCGATTCGCCAGGTCCGGTTTTATCCGTGCGCGCATCGATGGCGAGATGCGATCGCTTGACGAGGACATCAAGCTCGACAAGCGCCGCAATCACACGATCGAAGTAGTTGTAGACCGGATCCTGCTCAAGCCCGGAGTCGAGAAGCGTGTGGAGGCGTCCGTGCAAACGGCTGTCAAACTCGCTTCCGGTCTGGTTACCGTAAGTGTGGTCGATGGTGAAGAACGGCTGTTCTCCCAGAAACTCGCGTGTCCGAACTGCGGCCGAAGCGTACCCCAGCTTGAGCCTCGCTCATTCTCGTTCAACAGCCCGTTCGGCGCTTGCGATGCATGCTCAGGCCTCGGCAGCCGGTGGGCTTTTGACCCCGTCAAGGTGCTGGTGGATCCCTCGCGTCCGCTGCTCGACGGTGCCATGGGACCGGGAGGAGGCTCGGCGTACATGGCCGACCGTGTGGGTCAGTTCGCTGCCCGGCAGGGACTCGATCTTAGCCATCCGTTTGAAACTCTGCCGAAGAAGACGCAGGCGGTGCTCCTGCACGGCGGTCCCGGTTTCCCTGGTGTGCTGGGAGTGTTGCAGGAGACCTTCGAGACTACAGGCGAGAAGTACCGCGAGTGGCTGATGGAGTACATGTCGCCGACCGAATGCACAGCGTGCAACGGGAGGCGGCTGAAACCGGAGAGCCTGGCCGTGCGTGTGAAGAACGTCACCATCGGTGATCTCACTTCGATGTCCATCGCACGCGCACTGCCGACGATCAGCACCTGGGAGCTTACGCCTCGTGAGTCTCAGATTGCAGCGCGCGTGCTGGAAGAGATACGCCACCGCATGGAGTATCTGGTTGCGGTTGGGCTGGACTACCTGAGCCTTGATCGGCCTTCTGCAACCCTCAGCGGCGGTGAAGCACAGCGGATCCGGCTCGCAACACAGATCGGATCGAAGCTGCGCGGTGTCTTGTACGTACTGGATGAGCCTTCCATCGGCCTGCATCCTCGCGACAACGACCGCCTGCTTGCGACGCTCGCGCGCCTTCGCGACCTCGGCAATACCGTGCTGGTGGTCGAACACGATGCGGACACCATCGACAGCGCTGACTATGTGATCGACCTCGGACCGGGCGCGGGGCGCCTGGGGGGAGGCCTTGTGGCTGCAGGTACTCCCAGCGAGATTCGCCAATGTGAGGCGTCGCTGACCGGCAAGTACCTCTCGGGGAAGGTGCGCATCGAAGAGCCGGCCCAACGTTCGGCAGGAAGCGGCAAGAAGCTCTGCATCGAAGGCGCACGTGAGCACAATCTGCGCGATGTACGGGCGGAGTTTCCACTGGGAACGTTCACGGTCGTGACCGGCGTCTCCGGCAGCGGGAAATCGACATTGGTCAACGACATCCTGTACAAGGCAGTTGCCCAGCATGTCTACGGGTCGCGAGCAAAACCCGGAGCCCATGACCGAATTCTCGGCCTTGAGCATCTGGACAAGATCATCGAGATCGACCAGGCGCCCATCGGCCGCACTCCGCGCTCAAATCCGGCCACATACACTGGGGTATTCCAGCCAATCCGCGATCTGTATGCGATGCTCCCCGAGTCACGGCAACGGGGTTACAAGC
This sequence comes from Bryobacteraceae bacterium, assembly GCA_035633775.1. Lineage (GTDB taxonomy): Bacteria > Acidobacteriota > Terriglobia > Bryobacterales > Bryobacteraceae > JAWXCM01. The sequence goes on along the minus strand of DASQEG010000091.1, from coordinate 1,114 downwards.
CGGGCCGATTCAGCTTCAATGTCAAGGGTGGACGGTGCGAGGCATGTCAGGGCGATGGACTGAAGCGCATCGAGATGAACTTCCTTCCCGATGTTTATGTCACCTGCGACGTCTGCCGCGGGAAGCGCTACAACTCCGAGACTCTGCAGGTGAAGTATCGCGGCCACTCCATCTCCGACCTGCTGGAATCGACCGTGGAGGATGCACTTCCGCTGCTGGAGAAGCTTCCGCAGATCAATGCCAAACTGCAGACCTTGTATGATGTGGGTCTCGGATACATACACCTTGGGCAGCAGGCAACTACGTTGTCCGGAGGCGAAGCGCAGCGCATCAAGCTGGCCAAAGAGCTGAGCCGAAGGCAGACCGGGCGCACGTTGTACATCCTCGACGAGCCCACGACCGGGCTGCACTTCGAAGATGTTCGGCGGCTGCTTCAGGTACTGCACCGCCTCGTGGAACTGGGCAACACGGTGATCGTGATTGAACATCATCTGGACGTGATCAAGACGGCGGACTGGATTGTTGACCTCGGGCCGGAAGGCGGTGAGCGCGGAGGTGAGATCGTTGCCTGCGGCACGCCAGAGCAGGTCGTACGCTCCGCCCGGTCGCACACTGCCCACGCACTGGCAAAAGTTCTGCGCACCGGATGTGTTGCTTGAGCCGTTACAGTGTGGAACCCATCTCCCTTCGGGATCTGCGCACGATACCGATCGCGGAGCGCGGCGGCAAGGTCCGGGTGGAGCACTTTGCGTCCGTTCCATCACCTGGCTCGGGTAGTCGCGCGTTGCTGGATTCACTGCCGTGTCTTCTCGCCGGCGACACACTTCGCGGCATCGTTGACGCGCTGGTGCAGGCGCGGCAGGCAGGCAAGCCTGTGATCTGGGGTTTCGGCGGCCACGTTATCAAGTGCGGACTTGCTCCTGTGCTGCTTGGGCTGATGCGGCGCGGATGGGCGACTGCGTTTGCCATGAATGGCTCGACTGCGATCCACGATTTCGAGATTGCCATTGCGGGTTGTACAAGCGAAGACGTGGAGTCGGTGCTGCCGGACGGCCGGTTCGGGTCCGCGGAAGAAACAGGCCGTGAGATGAACGCTGCCCTCCGAGACGGGCTG
>DASQEG010000090.1:0-2674 GCA_035633775.1 Bryobacteraceae bacterium | reverse complement strand
ACCGGCCGAAGTACCCGACCGGCTCGTACGCCGTCAAGACGCCGGAGCAGCTGGCCAACGCGGTCCCGCCGGTATCGCAGGCGGGAGCGGCAGCTGTCGACGCGAATCAGAATCAGGGAGCAACCAGCAGTCCGAATGTTCAACAATCAGCGGTTCCGCAGCAGCCGAATAAGTAGTCTGGCTCTGCTGCTGGCGTCGTTGTGCGCAGCGCAGGAGAACCGGCTTCCCTCCGAACTCGAAGGAGTCGGTGTGGACGAGAAGATCGGCTCGACAGTCAATCTCGATCTGGAGTTCACGGCGGAGAACGGGTATCAGCAACCCTTGCGGTCGTTCTTCAAGTCGGGAAAGCCCGTGGTGCTGAACCTGGTGTATTACCGCTGTCCGATGCTGTGCAATCTGGTACTGAATGCCCAGACGAAGGTGATGAAGCAGGTGGCCTGGACGGCCGGAGCCGAGTACGATGTGGTGACGATCAGCATCGACCCACAGGAAGGCTTCAATCTGGCGCAGGCGAAGAAGAAGTGGTACATCGAGCAGTACGGGAGAGAGCAGGCATCGTCCGGCTGGCACTTTCTTACTGACTATCAGGGCAATGCGAAGCGGCTTGCCGATCAGGTCGGTTTTCGCTTTCGCTGGGACTTTAAGACGGAGCAGTGGGCGCATGCCGCAGTGATCATGATGCTCACTCCGGAGGGCCGAATCTCCCGCTATCTGTACGGGCTCGACTACAAGCCCCGGGATATGAGGCTGGCTCTGACCGAAGCGTCCGAGGGCCGGCTGGGAACGGTGGGAGACCGGCTCCTGCTGTTCTGCTTCCACTACGATCCGGTATCGAGGTCATATGTTCCGTTTGCGAAGAACCTGATGAAGCTCGGAGGCGTAGTAACGGTGCTCGTGATGGGCATGATTCTTTCTTTCTTATGGCGCAGGGAGCGGAGGCGGACAGTCCCCGCGGAACTGCCCGATGGAGTGGCTACGGCAAAATGAACTGGCTACGCGACTGGATGCTGCCGAAACAGGCTTCGACGCTCGCTCCGAGCATCGACAGCCTGTTCATGTTTATCACGTGGGTGTGTATCTTCTTTTTTGTACTCATCTGCTTCCTGATCCTCGTTTTTGTGCGCAAGTACCGCCGTCGTTCGCCGAACGACGTGACGCCTCACCTTACGCACAATCAAAAGCTGGAGATTGCGTGGAGCGTTATCCCGCTGATCATCCTGATTGGGATCTTCTTCTGGGGCTTCCACGGGTATGTGGCGGCTCAGGTGGCGCCGCAAAACGCGATTGAGATTCAGGTGATCGGCAAGAAGTGGCTCTGGCAGTTCGAATATCCAGACGGGCTGCGAACCCTCAACGACATCCATGTCCCGGTCAATCGACCGGTGCGCCTCATCATGAGCTCGGAGGATGTAATTCACAGCTTCTATGTCCCGACCTTCCGGGCCAAGAAGGACGTGGTTCCAGGCCGCTACTCTGAGGTTTGGTTCACTGCGACCGAGCCGGGCGTGCACCAGGTGTACTGCACGGAGTACTGCGGCAAAGGGCACTCCGACATGCTCGCCAGGATCTTCGTTGACGACGAAAAGGCATATCAAAAGTGGCTGGTGGAAGGCGACGAGTCGCTGAAAACAATGCCGCTGCCCGAACTCGGTAAACTCGTATATGAGAACCGCGGGTGCCAGACTTGCCACTCGATCGACGGATCGCGCGGTCAGGGACCGTCGTGGAAGGGGATCTGGGGACAGACGCACCAGTTCTCCAATGCGCCGCCGACCGTGGTGGATGCGAACTACATTCGTGAGTCGATTCTCGAACCGAACGCCAAAGTCGTGGCCGGGTATGAGCCCGTAATGCCGACCTACAAAGGCATGCTGCGCGATCGTGAAGTGCTCGGGGTCATCGAGTACATCAAGGGGCTGAAGTAAGGAACAACCATGGCGAATGCGATCTCAAATTTTGGCAGCGATCCCGCTGTCGCGGATCACTCTCCCCACAATCACTACCTGAACGATCCGAAGGGACTGAAGTCCTGGTTGACGACAGTCGATCACAAGCGGATCGGCATCATGTATCTTGCCTCGGTGCTGTTCTTCTTTTTCGTGGGCGGCATCATGGCTCTGCTGGTTCGCATCGAGCTGCTGACGCCGAAGCAGACCATCATGACGGCTGAGCAGTACAACCAGGTGTTCACGCTGCATGGGGCGATCATGGTGTTCCTGTTCATCATTCCATCGATCCCCGCGGCGCTCGGGAACTTCATGCTGCCGCTGATGCTGGGTGCCAAGGATGTGGCTTTTCCACGACTGAACTTGGCCAGCTTCTATATCTACGTAGTGGGCTCGATGATGGCGCTCGGCGCCGTCGTGGGCGGCGGCATTGACACCGGCTGGACGTTCTACACACCTTACTCAACCACCACCGGCGGCGCCGTCAGCCTGATGACGCTCGCTGTGTTCATCCTCGGCTTCTCGTCGATCTTCACCGGCGTGAACTTCATCGCGACGATTCACAAGCTGCGTGCTCCCAACATGGGTTGGATGCAACTGCCCCTGTTTATCTGGTCGATGTACGCAACCTCGCTGATCCAGGTCATGGCGACGCCGGTGCTCGGCATCACCGTGCTGCTGCTGTTCATGGAGCGTGTTTTCCACGTCGGAATCTTCGATCCGAAGCT
>DASQEG010000089.1:0-1900 GCA_035633775.1 Bryobacteraceae bacterium | reverse complement strand
ACCGTTCACATAATTGCGAAACTGCTTGCCATCATAGACCATTGCCACGTGGTGCCAGTTGTCCAGCGGATGCAGGAGATCGGGGCGCATCAGTGCCTTGTTGCCGGTGCTCGAATGTGCGTAGCTGTCGAGATACCATCTATTACCGGTAAAGGCGTGTCTCAAACAGAAGTTTTGTCTCCGAATCGCTCTGCTGCAAATGGAAGAGCCGCTGCTCGCGCGCGCCGCCGGCATCAGGACGAAAGATAACCTCCCACGTGAAGGTTGCCGCACCCGCGAGCGGATGCACATTAACAAAGATTGCGTCGTCCACTCCATCAAACTCAATCGCTTTTCCTCCCGGAACATCGACGACACGCGGATTTCCTCGGACAGTCGTCGCGTGGCCGCCCAATCGGTCCAGCCGGTCGAATATCCAGACCTCCGCGTCACGTAATGCGAGATGCACCAGCGCTACGTCATGCATGTAGCCCCCGTGCTCGGCGTACCTGGGCTGCGCAGGGAGGCGCATCTGTTTGAGGGACTCCTCCTTGCGGCCGAGAGCTTCGTTGTAAAGCCCGTTGTACAGATGTGCATAGAAGAGCGCCGTCCAGTCCGAACCCGCCGCTTTCACCACCGCGTCCGGCGAAAGCTCACCGCGGAACATCGCGTAGATCTCCCGCATGACGGGGCGTGAGTCAGGCCCAACAGGCAGCAAAGCGTTCTTCGCTTCTGCCGCAGACGACTGGCGCGCGACGCACAGAAAATGCCACGCAGAGTTCTCCACGTCAGCTGCATTCACCGTACGATGCGACCCACATTGCGAGCGGCGCTGCTTGTATTGACCTGCGTAATACTGATCGATTCCACGTTGCCAAAGATGAGGAGCAGCTTCGGGCTGAAGCTTCACCGCTTCGTCGAATCTACGGACAGAAGCCTGGATGCGAGCTGCCTTGAAGTCGACCACCGCTCGCTCGAGGGTCGCCCGAACGTCCTGCGCGCTGGCGGACAAACAGAGCACGCCGGCCAGCACCAGCCGGATCATTTCACCTCCGCGACAGAGTACGAGGCAAGCGTTCTCTCGTTACGTACGAACAGCCGCCCATCGGCGATGGCCGGGTAGCTCCGAACGACTCCGGGCAGCAGTTGAGCGTTCGATTCCGGCCGAAAGCCCTCAGGCGTAGCAGGAGCCACGATGGCCTGCCCGTTCTCGCGTATGACGAGAAGATGGTCGCCCAATAGTGCGACGCTCCCTGCGCCAAGATCATCGACGCTCCAGCGCAGCTCGCCGGTCTTCATTTCGATGCAGCGCAGGCTCTGCCCGTGTTCCTGTCGGCCGTGATACCCATACAGGTACCCACCTTTGTGCACGCTCGTGGCGTAATGATTCGAGAGCACCTCGTTGGAAGACCGTATCTGACGCGGCTGCCCGGAGCTTAGATCGAGCAGCGTAGCCCCGGTGTTGTAGCTCGCGGACAGGAAGAGCAAGTTTCCCGCGATCACCGGCAGTGCTGCATTCACTGACGCTTGGGATCTTGCGCGCCAGGGGAACTGAAACTGGACCTTTCCTCCAGCTTCAACACCCACTAGCCCCGCTCGCGTGAAGCAGAGGATCACGTGTTTGCCGGCGATCGTTGCCTCAATCGGAGATGAGTAACCGGCTTCGTCTTTCGTAGCTGTCCATATAACATTGCCCGTCGACTTGTCGAAGGCAGCAATCCCGGCGTGCCACCGATGTTGACGTAAACCGCATTACGGACCAGTGGCGAAGCAGCTGCGCCGAAGAACTGCTTCTGCACGTTGAAACGCTGGTGCGTATCTACGCGCCACAATTTCTTGCCTGTGTTCACGTCCAAGGCATGCAGCACACCTTCGGCTCCGAACGTGTAAACGCGTCCTTCTGCAATGGCCGGAGTTCCAC
>DASQEG010000088.1:0-7389 GCA_035633775.1 Bryobacteraceae bacterium | reverse complement strand
CGGCTGCGAGATGTCCTCCAGCACATTGGCCGTGCGCTCCGGAAGATCGATGCGGGTAGCGATGTCGGCTTGCGAGATGATTCCTACGACGCGCCCCTTTCCGTCGACTACCGGAATGCGCCGCACCTGGTGCTGGGCCATGCGGTCCATTGCGTTCTGCACGTCTTCATCGGGTCTGCACGTCACGGGATTGCGCGACATCAGATCCTCGATGCGGCAGCTGTTCGCGTCCTTGCCTTCGGCGAGTACGTTGAGCACAAGGTCGCGGTCGGTGATGATCCCCACGAGTTTCTTCGAGGTTTGCTCGTCTACGACCGGGACGGCACCGACATCTTCCAGCTTCATAATCTCCGCCGCCCGGGTCGCCGCATCGCCAGCGGCACAGCAGGTCGGGTCGGGTGTCATTACGTCATTGCAGCTACGCATGGTTCCTCCACCCCATAGACCCTGAACCGGTCCCTGCATTACAACCTTATGCTGTACGTCTCACGTGTTAGCCCACGCAACAAACCGTGACAGATACATCACTTTTTCATTGACATGCAATTAAGCTCACTTCATCCTGATATAGGAAGTTAGTACTATCCATTGGTACTAGCTTTACCTTCTCACCCCTCCGATGAGAAGACCCTCACGTCGCAAGGAGGCCACCCGAGCCAGCCTGGAGACGGCTTCCGGCAACGTTCGGCCCGACCTGTCCCGCCACGGAATCGTGGTTCTCAGGGTAAGGACAGGTGGACTGAAATGTCGGCGGCCGTCTCGGCCTCCTGTTTTGCCGCCCACCTCATTCTGTCTTACCCTTAACCGTAGTGCCTTCACCCAGCACCAGTTCTGAAATAACGATCGATTTCCGCAGCGTTTCGAAGAGCTATCCCGTTTACTCCAGCCCCAAGGACCGCCTCAAGGAGCTGCTGACGCTGAATCGGGCGCGTTTCCACGACGATTTCTGGGCGTTGCGGGACGTCAGCTTCACCGTGCGTCGCGGTGAGACGTTCTGTGTTGTCGGGGAGAACGGCTCCGGCAAGAGCACGCTGCTGCAGATCATAGCCGGGATTCTGACGCCCAGCTCCGGTGAGGTGCAGATCAGGGGCAGGGTAGCGGCGCTGCTGGAGTTGGGCTCGGGATTCAATCTGGAGTTCACGGGCAAGGAGAACGTGTACCTCAATGCGTCGATCCTGGGCCTGACCTCGCGTGAGATCGACGCGCGCTATCAGTCGATCACCGACTTCGCAGAAATCGGTGACTTTATCCATCAGCCGGTCAAAACCTACTCGAGCGGTATGGTGGTCCGACTCGCTTTCGCTGTTGCGATTCACGTGGATCCGGAGATCCTCCTCGTCGACGAAGCGCTCGCGGTGGGCGACATCTACTTCCGCCAGCGGTGCATGCGCAAGGTACATGAGTTGCGCAACCGCGGCGTAACGATCATCTTCGTGTCGCACGCGCTGGGGGATGTAAAGCAAATTGGCGACCGCTGCCTCTGGCTGGACGGGGGCCGCACGCGTGAGATGGGCACGGTCGATCAGGTAATCGGCAAATACCTCGCAGCGATGACGGCGAAGGACTCGGCGTATCTGGATGAGCACACGATTGCAGCGCCGGCAAGAGTGGACGGCTCTGCCCAGGCTCCGCCGGAGCTTGCCGCGTCGATTCCCAATGTAGACGGGCGCCACGGAGACGGACGCGCGGAAGTCACGGGCATCGCGGTATATGACGAGTTTGGCCGGGAGTTGCGTTTGTTGCTGCCGGCATCGAAGATCATCGTGCGGATCTCCGCAGCCGCCCATGCCGATGTGCCCTTGCCCAATATCGGTTTCATGCTCCGCAACCACCTCGGGATCGATTTCGCGGGAACGAACACCACGCGTGAGGGCCAGCAGCTGCCCGCGATGCGCCGCGGCGATCGGGTGACGGTAGATTTTCACCTTGAACTGCCGGAACTGTATCCGGGGGATTTCTCCTTCTCGCCAGCGGTTGCCAACGGCACTCTGGATGCCTATACGATGTGTGATTGGATCGACAACGCAATCACCCTGCAGATGAGCCACGCAGATGGCCCGGTGTATGGATATATGCATTTGCCCTGTCGTGTGGATGTGAACGCGAGGCTGCCGCAGCCGGAGCTGGAGCGTAAATCAGCATGACTGCCGCGCAGTGGACGGGCGAGCGCATCGTTCCGGGCCACGTAGATGCTGCGTTGTGGAACGAGCACTTCGCCCGGTATGCCTTTGCGGCCCGCCTTGCTGCTGGAAAGAGAGTGCTGGACGCGGGTTGCGGTACGGGGTATGGGTCAGCCGAGCTGGCCAGCCAGGCGTTGCACGTCACGGGCATAGATGTTGCCGCGGAAGCGGTCGGTCATGCGTACTCGAACTACGACGGTTCACAAAACCTTCGCTTCATCCAGGCTTCCGTCACAAGCCTGCCGTTCGACTCTGCGGCGTTTGATCTTGTTGTCAGTTTCGAAGTCATCGAGCATCTCCAGAACTGGCCGGACCTGATCCGTGAAGCCGCACGTGTTCTCAGTCCTCACGGCTTGTTCGTGCTCTCGACTCCCAATCGTGTGTTCTACGAGCGCACACGCGGCCCGCAAGGACCAAACCCGTATCATCATCACGAATTCGAGTACGGAGAGTTTCGCGATGCACTGCGAGGACATTTCGCGCACGTAGATATCTGGCTGGAGGATCACACCGAAGGTGTGGCGTTTCGCCCGGCGACGGAGGACAAGGCATCGGCGGAGGCGCGGTTCGAAAGCTCGGCCGGCACGCCGGAGGAGAGCAGCTTCTTTATAGCGCTTTGCGGGCACGTGGTACCACCATCGAGGCCGAGACCTTTGGTCTTCGTACCGCGTGCGTCGAATTTGCTTGCCGAGAAACTCACTCACATTGAGCGTCTCGAAGGCGAGGTGCGCACGAAAGATTCGTGGCTGGCGCAGGAGCAGGCAACCCACCAGGAACTCCTTAGCAGGCACAAGGAGCTTCAGACCGAACTCGCCAGCAGCAATCGGTGGGCTCAGCAGCTCGACGCCGATCTGCGGGAGCGGGGTGCGCTGGTGTTGGCTCTGCAGCAGGAACTTGAGGAAAAGCAGGCTGCTGCCATGGCCGAAAACGAACGTGTTACTGCGGAGCGTGAACGGCTGAGTGCGCAGATCGCCGAGATCGCCGCTGACCGGGACCGCCAAACAGCCGACCTTGTCCGCTGCGTTGAGGTCCTGCACCAGACAGAAGCCACACTGGACGAACGCACTCGCTGGGCCTCGCGGCTTGACGGCGAAGTGAACCGGTTGCGAGGGAAGCTTGCGGCTGCGCAGGAATCCCGCTGGATCAAACTCGGCCGCATGGCAGGCCTCGGGCCGGAGCTGCGCGAGCGTTGACCTCTCACATTCTCCGGTTCCTTCTTAACCTTCCACTGCTGCTCGTCTCGCCGCTGCTCGTGTTGGTTCCGGCACTTACGCTTGCCATTTGCGATCTGTTCTGGTTCATTACCGGTCGTCGCCACGTGCCTGCCGACACGCGACCCGACACAAGCGCTGCCTCGGTGGTGATACCCAACTGGAACGGTCGCGACCTGCTCGAGAAGTACCTCCCTTCGGTTGTGCAGGCACTGACGGGCAATCCTCGCAACGAAGTCATCGTTGTCGATAACGGGTCTACTGACGGCAGCGCTGACTGGCTGCGGCAGACCTGGCCGCAGGTGCGGCTGCTGGCCCTTCCTGAGAATCTCGGCTTCGGCGGAGGATCGAACGCAGGCTTTCGCGCCGCTGCGAACGACATCGTTGTGCTTTTGAACAGCGACATGCGCGTCGATGCAGGCTTTCTGCAGCCGCTGCTCGACGGCTTCACGGATGAGAAGGTCTTTGCGGTGGCGTGCCAGATCTTCTTCAGCGACCCGAAGAAGCTTCGCGAGGAGACTGGCCTGACTCAGGCATGGTGGTCAGGCGGACAGCTCCGGGTCCGCCATCGAGACGACGCAGGCATCCGGGATCTTTATCCTTGCTTCTACCCTGGAGGCGGTTCATCCGCGTTCGACCGACGGAAGTTCCTCGAGCTTGGTGGCTTCGATCATCTTTTGCGGCCCTTTTATCTCGAAGACACCGACCTCGGTCTGCTGGCATGGAAACGTGGGTGGAAAGTTCTGTATCAGCCGCGGAGCATCGTTTTCCACGAGCATCGCGGCACCATCGGCAAGAAGTTCTCACACGACTACATTCAGACCGTGCTTGAAAAGAACTTCGCCTTGTTCACGTGGAAGAGCATTCATTCGTGGCGCATGCTGGTGCCGCACTTCGGCTGGTCGTGGGCAGACGCGGCGCTGAGTACCGTGTTCGGGCATTCACCGGAACGTGCAACTCTACGCGGCCTGTTTCGAGCTTGCCTGCAGCTTGTGGACGTGCTGCGCGCGCGCTGCAGGTCGAGGGCACTGAGCGTCATCGATGACGAGGAAGCGTTTCGGCGCCCGCTGGGCGGCTACTTCCGTGACAGATTCCAGAAGCTTACAGCCGACCCGGAGCGCCTCGGTGTGCTGTTCGTGTCACCTTACCCGATCTGCCCACCCGTTCATGGCGGCGGTGTGTTCATGTATCAGACGGCGAATGTTCTGGCCGATCTGGTCGACTTGCATCTGATCATTCTGCTGGACCGGGAGAGCGAACGCCCGCCGCATGATGAGCTGGCCGCTCGCTGCGCATCTGCGGAGTTCATTGTTCGAATGACGGGCGCTCCGCACTCGTTCGGGTCCATCGTGCCGCATGCCGTGCGGGAGTTCGCGAACCGCGATCTGGAGTGGTTGATCCACCGGCAGATCTACACAAAGAACATCGATGTGCTTCAGCTTGAGTACATGCCCCTGGGTCAGTACTCGGCCAAGTTTCGTCAGATGTTAAGTATTCTGTTCGAGCACGACGTGTACTTCCAGTCCGTAGGACGTCAGCTCGCGACGACGACTGGCGCCTTGAAGCGTGTGCAAACTACGATCGAGTACCTCCGCGGCATGCGCTACGAACTCAACCTGTTGCCGCACGTCGACCGTGTGCAGGTGTGCTCGGATGAGAATGCGGCTTTCCTTTTGCGGTTTCTGCCTAACCTGAAAGACCGCATAGACAGCAACTTTCGCGCCGGCATCGACACTTCACGCTACAGCTTCCAGGTGAACGGCAGGCGACCCGGAACCATGCTCTTCCTGGGCAGTTTTCGTCACCTGCCAAATCAGGAGGCTCTATCGTGGTTCGTACGGGAGGTGCTTCCGCTTGTACTGAAGGATGTCCCGGAAGCAACCCTCGTCGTGGTGGGGTCCGATCCGCCGCCACGCCACTCACTGCCCGACCTTGGTCAGGCGATCGAATTGAGAGGCTTCGTTCCGGATGCACGGGAGCCACTCGCCGAATGTGCGGTGTTTGTGTGCCCGATTCTGAGCGGCTCCGGAATGCGAGTGAAGTTGCTCGAGGCGTTTGCGGCAGGCATACCTGTGGTCTCAACCACCGTGGGGGCTGAGGGTCTTGCGAGCGAGGACGGGAAGTTCTGCGCGCTTGCTGACGATCCCCGGGTGTTCGCGCGGCGTACGATAGCGCTGCTGCGGGGTGAGACAGATGGATCCGCTATGGCTTTACGCGCCCGTCAGCACGTGGAACACACACGCGACATGAGGGCAATCACCAGAGCCATGGTGGAACAGTTCCAGAACGATATTCAGCTTCGTCGTCGCGAGGGCTGAGGCTACTTCGCTGCCTTCGGAGTTGTGCGCTTAATGTAGTCGCGAGCCGAATCGTCAAGCCGGTCTGCGATTTCGCCCGCGGCCCGGTGCAGATCGTCAGGGCGCGTCCCGCGCGGGCGGAGCCACGTAGACCACAGCACTTGTTTGCTTTCCCGGTCCACGAGGAAGATGTTCCCTCTGGAACGGGAGAAGGAACTGGGCCTGTGTCCCTGGCTTGATGCCTCGCCGAACAGCACTGCAAGGCTCGGTTCATCCGCCTTCCTGCTCTGCTCATCTTTGGACCCGGCCGCGGCGGCAGCACTTTCCTCTTTCGCGGGCGCCGGCGGCGGCGGGGGAGGCGGGTATAGCTCAGCCATTCGTGCTTCGAAGGTCTCACCGATGCGGTCGGTCAGAATCGCATCTGCCTGCGCGGGATCGGTGACGACGGTGTAACGGCCCTGCTGTGCGATACGGCTGGCGAGATGCTGGTCGAGGCCGCTGCCCATCGGCAGCAGGTAGATGTTTTTCACCTGCGGCAAGGCCCGATCAGCCGCTGAAGCGGTGAACAGGCACAACAACGGAGCAAGGGCGCAACGGAGCTTCATATGAGGCAAAGACGCCGGACAGCCCCGAATAGACGGCGCCGGTTCTCTCCACATGATATCCCCGTACAATGGAGATTCGCCGCTATCTGCCCGCTTCATGTATAAAGGTCAGTCGATCACCGTCATCATTCCGTGCCTGAATGAAGAGCAGGGCATCGAGCAGGTTCTGCGGCGGCTGCCCCCGCTTGTGGATCAGGTGATCGTCGTCGACAACGGATCGACGGACCGCACGAGCGATGTGGCTCGTTCTCTCGGCGCAGAGGTGATTCGCGAAGAAGTGCGTGGCTATGGCCGAGCGTACAAGCGCGGGTTCCGGGACGCAACGGGTGACATCATCATCACTCTCGATGGTGACCACAGTTACCCCGCCGATGCGATCTCATACCTGCTGGAAGCGTTTTTGCACCTTGAAACGGATTTCCTCAACGCCTCGAGGTTCCCGGTCCGCGACCGGCACGCAATGAGCGTCAAACACCACATCGGAAACCTCGTCCTGTCGCTTGCGATGTCGTTGCTCTATTTCCGGTGGGTACGGGACTCGCAATCGGGAATGTGGGTATTCCGCCGGTCCATTCTCCAGCATATGAACCTGATCTCCGACAGCATGGCTTTCTCTGAAGAGATCAAGATCGAAGCGTTGAAGAATGCACGCATCCGGTTCGAGGAGATCCCCGTGATGTATTCGTCCCGACTCGGTGAAATCAAGTTGAACCCATGGCGGGACGGGTTCCACAACCTGTGGTTTCTCGTGCGCAAGCGGTTTAGCTGAAGCATGCGCCTGAGCGTGGTGATTCCGAACTGGAACGGACTGCGCGTCCTTCCGGCGCTGCTCGACGACCTTCGCCGCCAGACTTTAACGGCTGACGAGGTGATTGTCGTCGACAACGGCTCGAGCGACGGATCCGACAATGCAGCGGAAGCCTGGGGCGCACGAGTCATTCGATTTCGATGCAACCGTGGGTTCGCTCAGGCGGTGAACAGCGGTGTTGCCGCTGCACAGGCGGACACCGTCGCCATTCTGAACAACGACCTGCGGCTAAGCGAGGGCTGGGTCGCGGCAATTCGTTCCGGGCTCCGTGATGAACACTGCTTCGCG
>DASQEG010000087.1:0-5289 GCA_035633775.1 Bryobacteraceae bacterium | reverse complement strand
CGGGCTTTGGCGAGTACTTCGTCCACCGAACTGGTCACTCGATCGGAACGGAGGTGCATGGAGCAGGCGCCAACATGGATAATTTCGAGACTCATGACACGCGCCGACTCATCCAACGCACATGCTTCTCGATCGAGCCTGGGATCTACCTTCCCGAGTTTGGAATTCGATCCGAAGTTAACGTGTGGATAGGCGAGGATAGCACCCGCGTCACTGGGGAGATGCAGAAAGAAATCGTGATCCTGGCCTGAGCGACAGTCCACGCCTCCGAGCCGCGAGGCATATCGCCGTCAGGATTTCGGGCTGGCTCAGTTCAGCGTCGCACCGGAACGTTTGAAGACGTCGGCGATCAACTCCTGTGAGTGTTGAAGTATCGCCGTGAGGTGTTCGGGGCTTGTGAAACTTTCAGCGTAGATCTTGTAAACGTTTTCCGTACCGGAAGGCCGTGCCGCGAACCAGCCGTTCGCAGTGTTAACTTTGACACCGCCGAAGGGAGCACCGTTACCCGGCGCTGAGGTGTGACTTGAGGTCACAGCGTCGCCCGCCAGTTCCGCTGTCGAAAGCATCTCCGGGGTGAGGCTTTGCAGTACTGCCTTTTGCTCGGGGTTAGCGGGTGCATCGATACGAGCATAATGCGGCTCCCCAAAGCGCTCAGTGAGCTCCGCATAAAGCGACGAGGGATTTCTTCCAGTTCGCGCCGTCATCTCAGCGCCGAGCAGTCCAGGGATCAAGCCGTCCTTATCGGTGGACCAAACTGTGCCGTCGCGCCTGAGGAATGACGCGCCCGCACTTTCCTCGCCCACAAATCCGAGTGAGGCGTTCAACAGCCCGGGCACGAACCATTTAAAGCCTACCGGAACCTCCATGAGCGTCCGGTTAAGCGCTTGGGTGACCCTGTCTATCATGCTGCTGCTGACCATGGTCTTACCGACTCCAGCGAGGGCTGGCCACGTTTGGCGATGCTGAAACAGGTACCAGATACAAGTCGCCAGATATTGATTTGGATTCATGAGACCTGAGTTCGTGACGATCCCATGCCGGTCATGGTCAGTGTCACATGCGAACGCCAAATCAAATCGCTCTGCATTCCGGATGATCGACTGCATGGCGTAAACCGAGGAGCAGTCCATGCGTATGCGTCCATCCCAATCCAATGTCATAAAGCGAAACGTGGAGTCGATGACATCGTTCAGAACGGTAAGGCCGATACGATACCGCTCCTCAATGCGCCCCCAGTAGCCGACTCCAGCACCTCCGAGAGGATCAACCGCCAGCCTTAGCCCTGCGGCACGAATCGCATCCATGTCGATCACTGAATCAAGCTCACTCACGTACGCTGACAAGTAGTCATGACGATGAGTTGTAGATGCGCCGAGTGCCGACCGGTACGCCCAGCGCGGGATCGACTGGAAACCTGACACCAGCAGTTCGTTAGCTCGTTGCTCGATAGCCCGTGTGACAGCTGTATCGGCCGGGCCACCTTCCGGAGGATTGTACTTGTAACCGCCATCTTCCGGGGGGTTGTGCGACGGCGTAAGGACAACACCATCAGCCAGGCCTGCCTTGCGACCACGGTTATACGTCAAGATGGCGTGGGACAGCGCAGGAGTTGGAGTGTAGCCCAGTTCCCCGTCGACCATCACCTCAACCCCATTCGCCGCGAGTACCTCAACCGTGGTTGCGAACGCCGGTTCAGACAAAGCATGTGTATCACGCGCCAGGAACAACGGACCGGTGATGTTCTGCTTTTTCCGATAATCGCAGACGGCCTGGCTGATAGCTGCGATGTGCGCCTCATTGAATGACCCGGCAAAAGCGGACCCTCGATGCCCTGAGGTGCCAAATGCCACTCTGTGAGTCGGCTGCGAAGGATCGGGCGTTTCGCTGAAATATGCCGTAACTAGACGCGAGATATCGGTGAGGTCAGAATGCGCAGGCAGTTGGCCTGCTCGAGGATGTACGGGCATGTCGCTTCGGCATCAGCGTACCACCGACACCAAAGGTATTCAGCTCTTCGGGGCTCGGGTCCGCGTCGCGTTCGGGGCGGCAGCGGGGGCATCGGCGGATTCCACCGCGTCCGGAGTAGCTACTGCCTCCGGTGCTTCGGGCGGCGTTCCACCCGCCAGCACGGCATTGAACAACTCGGCCTTTTTCAGGTCCTTTCGAGACGGTGGCGCCTGCTCGTGGAGGTATGTGTGCTCGTGATAACACGAACGGCAGCGGACTTTAGCCACCTCGCCCTCCATCAGTGAGACGACTGAATGGTTCGTCAGGCGGCGACACTTTATGCAGTGATCGTCGATGATGTCACCCAAACGCAGTTCGTCCATTCGCGGTCCTCGGCTTGCAGTATATCAACAATCCCGATAACCACAATCGGGGTACCCGCTAACCTTCAGGTGTTTCGAACCCTGGCAACCCAGCCACTGCCGAAGCAAACTCTGACTCATCTCACCGCCGGCAGCGCCTGAACGGGATCAGATCGCATTTCGACGCCCGCCCCACACCAGGTCCTCGGGTCATAATCACGGGGACTGTATCAGGGCAGAAGTGGCTGACGTCCCTTGAATGACATGGAATACTGCAACCCGGTGTACCCGTCGTACTTTGCCGATCCTTTTGTTTGGCGTCACCAGGACCACTGGTATGCGGTCGGTACCGGCCTGTTGGAGGCGCATAGTCAGGCTGGACGTGCGTCTGAGTCTCTAACCATGAGCGGTGAACCCGGCGTATTTCAGCTGCTCCAATCGCACAATATGGTCGAGTGGAAGCCCTTAGGTTCGGCCCTGGAACTCCTCCCTCCGGAGTTCGGCAACACGTACTGGGCGCCGGAAGTCGCGTTCGCCGAGGGCAAGTTCTGGATGTACTACTCAGTCGGGCGCGAGGACAAAGCTCACCACATCCGAGTCGCCATTAGCGACGACCCGCGGGGCCCGTACGTCGATACAGGAGTGCGGCTCACGGATCCCTTCCGATGTCCATTTGCGATCGACGGTTCGCCGTACCAGGATGTCGATGGTGCTTGGTACCTGTTCTACGCGGTTGATTTCCTCGACGCCGATGAGGACCGTCGGGCGGGTACCGGCGTTGTTGTGGATCGTCTCGTCTCGATGACGGAGCTGGCCGGGTCGCCTCAGCCCGTCGTTCGAGCCAGGCATGACTGGCAGCGATTCCTGCGTAACCGCATCATGTATGGTGCCTACTTCGACTGGCACACGATTGAGGGACCGTGTGTTCGAAAGCGTCACGGACGGTACTGGTGCCTGTTCAGCGCCGGCCGATGGGAAAACGAAACCTACGGAGTGGACTGGGCCGTCGCAGATGATGTGCTTGGGCCCTGGGAATTTGTGGGATCACCGGATGGCGCGCGTCTCCTGAGGACGCGGCCGGGCGAGGTACTTGGACCGGGACACAACTGTGTTGTGACGGGCCCGGACGGCGCGTCGGATTACATTGTCTACCACGCGTGGGACCCTGCGATGACGGCCCGCCGTATGTTCATGGACAAGCTGGACTGGACACCACGTGGTCCGGTTTGCGAGGGGCCTTCACTGCGGCCGCAGGGAATGCGGTAGCTGCCTCCGCGTGCGACAATAGCATCGACAAGTGGCTGTACGCATACAAGTTCCGCGCAAGGCGTTCCTCGTTCGCTTTCTTCTTAGCCGCGTGGGGCGCACACTGCTGATTCTGTTTGTGGTGCTGAATACAGCTGCCCTCCTTACCTTCACCTTCTACTACTCCAAATACGCGACACTCATCGAGCAAAAGCTCCGTCAGGGCCCCTTCGCGAACACCTCAATGCTGTTCGCTGCTCCACGGACGGTGATGGTCGGCGATAGCATCGGACTTGAAGAGATAGCTGCATCATTGCGCAGAAGCGGTTACTCGGAGGGCCGCAGCAGTTCTCGGATGGGGTGGTACAACGTCCGCGCGGATGCGATTGAGATCTTTCCTGGACCCGACTCGTATTTTGACGACGAGGAGGCAGTCGTCAAGATCAGAGATTCGAAGGTCACTCAGGTCATCGCTCTGCGCGATAACACGTCCCGGACGCAGTACCTCATAGAGCCCGAGCTCATTACCAATCTCTTCGACAGGTCACGGGAAAAGCGTCGCATGGTCGCCTTCAGCGATCTGCCG
Organism: Bryobacteraceae bacterium; assembly: GCA_035633775.1. GTDB lineage: Bacteria > Acidobacteriota > Terriglobia > Bryobacterales > Bryobacteraceae > JAWXCM01. The sequence goes on along the minus strand of DASQEG010000087.1, from coordinate 1,149 downwards.
AACGTACTCGTGAATGCAGTGGTATCGGCGGAAGACAAGCGATTCTTTCAGCACTCGGGCTTCGACCCTCTGCGCATCCTCAAAGCCGCATTCGTGGACATCAAGGAAGGCCGGCGCGCTCAAGGCGCCTCGACCCTGAGCATGCAGCTTGCACGCCAGTTCTGGCTTACACCTGAGAAGACGATCCGCAGAAAGCTTGCCGAGACGCTGATTACGCTGCATCTCGAGCAGAAGCTCTCAAAGGAACGCATCTTCGAGTACTACGCCAATCAGATCGATCTCGGACGGCGTGGAAGCTTCGCGATCCGGGGCTTTGGAGAGGCCGCGCAGACCTACTTCGGCAAGGACGTCCGTGACTTGAGCCTGCCTGAAGCAGCGACCCTTGCGGGCTTGATCCAGCGCCCCAGCTTCACGAACCCGGTGAAATGGCCGGAACGGGCACGGTCGCGCCGGAACGTCGTTCTGATGCTGATGCGCGACAACGGGTACATCTCGGATCGCGAGTACGCCCAGGCCGTTGAAAGTCCTGTAATCGTTGCGCGAGCCGGCTCCGAATCGACTGACGCTCCACATTTCGTCGACCTGGTGAACGACTGGCTCAGTGATGAGTTCGATCAGCACGACTTTCAAAACAGTGCGTATCGTGTCTACACGACGCTTGACGTAAACCTGCAGCGCGACGCGGCCGAGGCCGTTCGGCTCGGGATGAGGGAAGTTGACGAACTCGTTCGCAAGCGCACCCGCAAGGGCCAGCAGCCGAGAGTTCCACAGGTGGCCCTGGTAGCGATCGACCCACAGACAGGCGCTATCAAGGCCCTGATAGGCGGGCGCGATTACGGAGTAAGTCAGTTGAACCGCGCGGTAGCCCGGCGTCAGCCGGGTTCGGTGTACAAGCCCTTCGTTTACGCCGCTGCGTTCAACTCTGCGCTCGCCGGGGGCAGCCAGACCGTCACGCCGGCAACGACGCTGATCGACGAGCCGACGACATTCCACTACGATGACCGCACTTATGCGCCCAGTAACTTCGGAGACAGGTTTTATGGAACTGTCACCGTGCGGCAGGCCCTTGCTAAATCTTTAAACATCCCGACGGTCAAGGTCGCGGAGATCGCCGGCCTTCGCAATGTGCTCGATGTTGCCCGAAGAGCG
>DASQEG010000086.1:0-6004 GCA_035633775.1 Bryobacteraceae bacterium | reverse complement strand
GTGCAACTTCTATTCCGATTCCGCTCAGCTCCATAGTCTCCTAACGCCGCCGTCCGCCACCTCGCGAGTAAGACCGGCTGCCGAATCCTGAACCCCGCGAACCTGAACCATAGCGGGAACCGCCGAAAGTCCCGCGGCTGCGATATTGCGAGTTGCCGTAACTGCGACTATTTCCGCCCCAGGTCCATCGTTCTCGCGGACGCGAGGAGGCTTCGGCCCCTGGCGACGACGACGATCGGCCGGTGTATCGATCCAGCACCGAGCCCCACCCGCCGCTGGTTCGACCGCCACCACCCCATGTCCGTCCGTATCGATTGTCGCGGCCGTACCAAACCCCACCCCGGCTCCGATGGCGATTGTAGTCGTTGTAGTCGTCGTACCGGATCGGCGGATAGGAAGGCCCGCGCAGCAGCTGGCTCAGGATCAGGTACTGCGGGAGCCAGCTCCACACGCCGTTGTTCCACGATCCGTACTGATTCGCCTGCCCCGGAGGTGCGATGTAGGCATAACCGGGCGCCTGCGCGGTCAGCTCCGTTTCGGAATCGTATTTTCCGGCGGGTTTGCGCTCTACAACCATTCCGACAGCCTTTTCAAGCTGCCGAAAACGAGCTTCCGTCAGGGGCTCCCATCTCTCGCTGTTCTGAATTTTGGGGTTGGAAAGGCTGGCGTCGGCATACGTCGTCTCAACGACACGCACGTGCTGGCGCACGCCTTCGTCGCGGTCAAGATCAAGCAGCACCTTGTCTCTGCCCAGATAGAGCTGAGAAGCCAGCTTGTTGATGGATTCAGCGGTGCGCGGCATATCCGCGGCAGCCGTCCGCAGCGCCTGTTCGGCGTTGGCCAGCGCGGCGAAGTCGACCGAATCCCAATCCGCGGCTGCAGCCTCGGCCCGGTCGGCGGCCGTTGCCGCCCAGAGCTGCTGCGCACGCGCCTTCGTTGACTCGAGTGCGGCAATGCGGTTCTCGATATCCGACTTCTTCGCCGTCCACTCAGCTGCAGCTTTGCGAGCCGCCGCGGTTGCAGTCTGGGGATCGAATGCTGTGACGGAGGTATACCGGCCTTCCATCTCGCGCAGCATCTCTGGCGCCCGCCGTTTGAAGTCCAACCAGCGGTCGGCGTCCGCCCGAACGGCCTTGATTTCGTTCATTGCCGCGGTGCGCTCTGCCTCGACGCGTTCGGTGGCCGTGGTTACTGCAGCCTGGCTGTCCCGGTCGTTCTCTTCGACGAGCTGGCGCAGCTTCTGAGCCTCGGTCTCCGCAGTTCGGAGCCGTGCCTCGGCACGCTGCAGTCGGTCCTGCCACGGCGCCTGAACGGCACGGAAGAGTGCAGGCTCTGCAGCGAAGGTTCGTTGTAGAGCAGTTCTGGCAACGGCGGCCTCCGATCTCGCGGACGCCAGCTGAGAAGCGGCAGTCTGCGCACGCTGCCGTACCCCGGGCTGCAGATTGTCCAGACCCGCCATGGCAATGACACCCATGAGGGCAATCAGGATAATCGCAATAACACTAAGTGCACGTTTGCTCATAAGCGCCGCAACTCCTTACGCGGCACGAAAGATGGTGATGTCCTGGGAGTTGAGCCGTTGTGCCACTCGCACGCTAAACGGGTCACCTTCCCACTTTTCGACACAGATCAGTGCCTTGCTGGCCGGATCGCGGAAAACCCAGCGATAGAACCCTTCCCCGTTTCCCGCCTCGTTCTCGAAATATCCGACTTCCCGGCTCGATTCGTATTGCCATTGCTTGCCATTCCACGGGAATCCTGCCGCCGGGTTCTGACTCTCGTCCATGAGGGCCAGTTGCTCCTCGGAGACACCAATATCGGCCAGCGTCGGCTTGCTTGCGTCGAAGAAGCCGATGATGTCGGCTTCCCGGCCAGGATAAACCTCGAGGAAGACGCGCTGCCCGCGGAAATCACCCGTCAGCTCGATCCAGCTGTTCGGGCCGCTCTCATACCGGTTTTTGCGCTCGACCGTGAAGTCAATGTCGGAGAAGTCCGCTGCCGCCCCGTGAACCGAGATGACATCTCCGGGCCGCGCCTGTGGCAAGGTCACCGCCACGGTCGGATTCGTCGTCGAAACTGGAACAGCCGAATTTACCGTCGCCGCCGGCTTTCGAAAGAGCTGCCACAGCACCAGCAGCAGCAGCCCTCCGAGGATTGTCAGCAGCAGTGTGGTGATCACGATTCCGGAGCCGAGATCTGCTTGGGAGCAGCCGCCGGAAGGGATCGCTGAGAACGTGCAGCCTTGAGCATCGCCAGTTCGTTCTCCACAGTCGAGCCCTGAAGTGCCTTGAACTCGTCCTCGAGAGATGCGTCTGCCCCGGCAGCAAGCTGGTCAAAGGCTTGCGCCTTGGCTTCCTCTCGCGCGACGCCCTCTTCGAAGTTCTTCAGCGCGGCGAACGCGTTGTCGGCTTCAGCCACGCCGGAAAGCGCTTCGGCGACTTTGCGTTGCGCCACTGCCGCATTGCGGCGGGCCACCAGCGTCGTAGCCGTCCGCTCGGCCTCGTCGATTCGGCGCTTCAGCTCCTGAACCTTCGACTTGAGCTGCTCGCTTGCATTCCGGGCAGCGTCAACGCCAGCCTGCATGCTTCGAACCTGGTCGTCGCATTCATTCTTTTTCGCCAGCGCCTTGCGCGCAAGCTCTTCATTCCCTGCGTCAAGGGCCTGATTGGCGCGACCGAACCACTCCTCGCTCTGGCGCAGGTACTTCTGGTACTCCGCCTCGAGCCGGTTGTGATTGCTCATCGCTGTCGCGGACGCATTGATGGTCTTGGCAAGTTCCGTGCGCATGTCACGGACTGTCTGCCGCACGGTTGCATCAAACGTGGCATCCTCCACGTTGTCCATTCCCTTGTTCGCCTGTCCGCGCGCAACGCGGCTGCCACGACTAAAGAAATCGTTAAAAAATCCCATATTTTGCCTCAGTTCCAGGCCGGATCGTCAGGCCGCACCGCCACCTTCGATCAAGGCACGTGCTTCCAGCAGATCCGCCATCAGGTAGTTGGCCAGGCTCAGGACGTCGTCCTTGTCCTCTTCACCCATGTTCTGCAGCGTGCAGAAGTTGTTCAGGGTGACTGTGACCCGTCCCTCGCCTGCTTCATACAGCTTGAATGCAGAAGTCGAAATACCGTTCTCGCCCGCAAGCATCTTCCGCATCAGAGATGCTGGAAGGGCCGTCTCAGCTACTGTGTGGAGCGCCACGCTCATGTAGAGGACATTTCCCTCAAGTGCGGCCTGAAGTGCGATGCCCGTTTCAGGATCGCGGGCGCGGAGAACATCTCCTCCGAGGTCAGTGACTTCATACCCGTTTTCGGCCAGAAGCTCTTCGATGTGCGAAATGGCTGGTGTTTCCGTAGCGGTCATGCGGTGTGTCGTCCTATCTGAGTATACGTTCAGGGGCAGACGAAAGTTCTGCCCGTTTGCAAAGGTTGAGTCAAGGCTACTAAGATATTTACGGAAAAATCGTTGTAACGTTCTGTACGGGGTGCCGATAAGCCCCGTGGGACGGTGACTCTGGGTCCGTACCGCATGAAGATACATACTGCGCTCCTGATGCTAGGCTCCGGTGTGCTCATCGGCCAGTTGTCGCTGGACGCGAGGGGTGCTCCTATGCGAAAGGTTCGCATAGGCGTAGACCAGGCAGCGCCCTATCAGAGCTGGATCGAGGGCCGCGGTCCGAACGGATTCAGCGTGGAGGTGATTGGGGAAGCTGCCCGGCGCCGCGGAATCCCGGTCGAATGGGTCAACTGGCCAGCAGGTCCCCGGAGTGCTTTTCAGCACGGTGCTGTGGATATTTGGCCTGTGCTGGCGACGGTAGCGGGCCGGGAGTTCGGCCTGTATGTCACCCGCGAGTGGATCAGGAATCAGTATGCGGTGGTTTGGCGCGGCCGTGCCGATGGTATTCGCGAGCCAGTACCTGACTGGACAGGCCGGACCCTCTCCGTAGTGAACCTGCCCTTCAGCATAAGAGTGTTCAAGGGTGCGTTCCCTCACTCCACCGCTCTTGCCCGGCCGGACCGAACGGAGGTCATGCACGCGCTTTGCACCGGCGAAGCGGACGGGGCCTTCATCGAGGTTCGTCTTCTTGAGGCGAATATCCTCTCCCGACCTGCAGGTTGCGAGGGAATTCACTTTCGCGTTCAGGTCCTGTCATCCCTTTCGCGCCCCATGTCTCTTGCCTCCTCCTGGGAGTTCCGTCGCGAACTCGAAGCGCTACGCGACGAGATCGACGTGATGCAGCAGGACGGGACACTGGCTCAGATGCTTGACCGGTGGTTCGTCTTCACGAACATAGAGGCGAAATCCCAAGTGGAGTTGGAAGATGCGCGGACGCGTCAGAAGACCACGCTGGCGCTGCTCTTCCTAATGACCCTGCTCATGGCAGCCATGGTGTTTTTGTACCGCAAGGCCCGAATTGCCCGCACTGCGGCCGAGCGTGCGAACCGGGCAAAAAGCGAATTCCTCGCCAATGTGAGCCACGAGGTCCGTACCCCCATGAAAGGCGTCGTGGGAATGGCGGACCTGCTACTGCGAACGAGCCTCGATCCCGTGCAGCGGGAGTATGCCGTGACAATCGCGGAGTCTGCCAGACTGCAGCTCTCGATCCTGAACGACATTTTGGACTCAGCCAAGATCGAGTCCGGCAAGCTGCAGCTCGAGAGGGTGCCCTTCTCGCCCGCTGAACTGGTCGAGCGGCTGCGACCGGCTTACGAAGTCATTGCCGCAGAACGAAAGTTGAATCTCGAGATCCACGCGAAAAACCTGCCTCCTGCGGTGATCGGGGATCCCCTGCGTCTGCGTCAGGTTCTGGGGAACCTGGTCAGCAATGCGCTCAAGTTCACTCCTCAGGGATTCGTCAGGATAGAAGCGTCGGCGGAAGTGACGGGCCAAAGTGCGACTTTGACCTTCGTTGTGACCGACAGCGGCATCGGCGTTGCGCCTGAGGAACAGCAACGGATCTTCGAGAAGTTCGCGCAGGCGGATACCTCTACGACCCGGCACTACGGCGGCACCGGCCTCGGTCTGTCCATCTCGCGAAAGCTGGTGGAAATGATGGGAGGAACGATTCGTCTGAGCAGTACTCCTGGACATGGCAGCACGTTCTGGTTCACCGTGCCTCTGCCGCTGAGTGCCGCACCAGTCAGTGCGCCCGCCGCAACTGAGAAGTTGAAGCCCATGCACGCGGAGCAGCCAATTCTTATCGTGGAAGATAATGCGGTCAATCGAAAGATCGCTCAGGCACAGCTGGCGCGAATGGGACTGCGGTCGGAGGTTGCCCGCGACGGATTTGAGGCGGTGGACATGTGCTCACGAAACCATTACGCCGCCATTCTGATGGACTGTCAGATGCCCGGGATGAACGGTTTCGAAGCAGCGGCAGCGATTAGAAAGCTTGGGCGCCAGTGGCCCATCATCGCGCTCACAGCAGCTGCAGCAAACATAGACCGCGAGCACGCATTGCAGTCAGGCATGAACGATTTCGTCAGCAAGCCTGTCGAGAGCACCGTACTCGCGGCCAAATTGAAGGAGTGGCTGTCGAGGAAGCCGCAGCCGCCCACAGCCACCTGGGGAACTCTTACCTGACGAGTGTGGAAACAGACTGTTCCACTTTCGAGGTGCGGACCTCTGATGCGTCGAGCGGTTCAACGGCCCGAGTTTCCGCGAAGTGGATCACTGCGTCGAATTGCTCGGCCAGTTTGGCGTCGAAGTAGTGGCTCTGCCGTTCGGTATCGGGGCGATAGATGACTCCGATTGCCCGCTCCAGCAACGTTGCCGACAAGGCGCGGGCCACGGCCTCCTCCCGGAGGTTCAGCACAAAAGCCGGTATGCCGCTCTCTGCGAACGCGCGTTCCCAGCTCCCCTGCACGGACGGGCGAACGTCCTTCACCATGCCCGGAGAACCCCAGTCATCCGCCGCCATGACAGTTCCCTGATTGGTGGTGAAGCCGATTGACAAGGTCTGTCCCTCGTGCCGCTCACGCATCAGCTGACCGACGTTCCACTCGCC
>DASQEG010000085.1:0-7701 GCA_035633775.1 Bryobacteraceae bacterium | reverse complement strand
AGGCTCCTTACTCGCCCGAGCAGTTTCGACGTGTCGGCGAGCTCTGGTGGAACAGCGCTCGTCGGACCACCGTCAAGCAGCCGCAGCCACTTGCCAATGTAGTCACGGCTTTCAAGAACAATGTCAACCGCGGCCGGCGTGAGCTTCGCATTGCCCTGGCGTACCCGGTCGAGGAAGGTCTCAACTTCGTGTGCGACTTCCTGAATGAGCGAGAACTCAAGGAATCCGGCAAGCCCTTTGATCGTGTGGAAGCTGCGAAAGATAGCGTGAACGGCCTCAGCCGCATTGCGGTTCTCTTCTACCGCGAGCAATTGAGACTCGATCGATTCGAGATGCTCACGAGCCTCGTGCACGAAATCTGCAATCAGTTCGGCATCTTCGGCAAGCGACGCCTGCTTTGAGGCGGGAGCAGCTTCCGTCTTTTCCGCGAGCGCCTGTTGCATTCGTTCAACTCCATTCGCCAGTTCAGCCGACAGCCCGGGCGTCCCGGATTGCGCGCCACTCAATATGCCCGCTGTTTCATCCGCCATTCGGGCCACGTTGTCACGGCCCTGAGAGCGTGCCATCTCCGCCAGGTTCAGCAAAGACCGCTGAAGAATGGGGAGGCGCTCGGGAATGCTTATGGGATTTGCCAGTTCCGCTGCCAGGGTCTCCAGCAGCTGGTGAAGTGTGGCTGGCGTTGGGGATGCCATGTGCGTGTTAGCCGATTGCCGCCTGGAGTGCTTTGAGGTCGGCCGTGGCAAGAACCTGGTCGATGTCGAGAAGGATCTTGACCTGATCCTTAACCTTCGCCATACCGAGCAGGAAGGGCGTACTCACGCCGCCGCCGAAATCGGGCGTTTCCTGGATGTCGCTGTCGGCGAGGTTCATGACTTCGCTCACCTCATCGACGATGATGCCCATCGGCGCGTGTCCAGACTCACGCTGGGGCTCCACGACGATGATGCAGGTTCGCTGCCCGTACCCGAGTTCCGGCATGCCGAACTTCAGTCGTAGATCCACGACAGGAATGACCTTGCCGCGAAGATTAATCACGCCGCGCAGTTCCGGCGGGGTCTCCGGAACAGCGGTGATGTGCTGAATTTTTACGATCTCCCTGACTTTGAGGACCTGGATGGCGTACTCTTCCGTCCCGAGCTGGAAGCTCAGATATTTGCCCGCGCGCGCACTCTGTGCGAGGGCAGTCCGTGCGGAAACTGTACTTGTGGCCTGCATGTTGTTTTAGACCTCAGCGAGTTCATGTCCGGCCACTGTGAGGCAATGGCGGCGACCGTCTTTGTTCGGAACCAGGCACATGTAGATCTCTACGGGTTCTCCATCTACCTGGAAGGGAACCACGGTCCAGTTCTGCTTGCCGGGCGTTCTGGATGAGAAGTTGCGGCCGTGAATGACGGTGGGAATACTCAGGCCCAGCGGGCCGAGCTTCTCTTCGAGCACTGTCTTGACGTTGCCGATGATCATATTGGTCAGCTCGGCCATGGCATCCAGCACGTCATCGTCGACGGCTTCATACGCCGACATCATCAGCGCCGATGCGAGACGGCACGCCATTCCCGCAGTGCATGAAATGCTGCCAGTTCCCACCCACGGACCCGTAATCCCGATAAGTGACACTACGCCGTTATTGGAGAGATTCGCCACCGGACTGGTGTAAGCCGAATGGCTTTCCGGCTCCAGGAACAGCATGGTGGTGAACACCTCACTGGCAGCGGTGGTAACGATAGCCGCGAGTTCCTCGTGCGTGACGTTCATACCGCTACCTCGAGGTTGAGGCCGGCGAGCTTCTCCTTAATCTGATCCGGTGTGAACGGCTTGCGAACATAACCGTTGGCACCCAACTGAACGGCTTCCATAACCTTCGCCTGGCTGCCTTCTGTGGTGATCATCATTACGGGGATGTTCTTCCATGCGTCCTCTGCACGAACAGCGCTAAGGAACTGCAGTCCGTCCATGTTCGGCATGTTGATGTCGCTCAGGATGAGGCCGACCTTGCTGGATTTCAGAATGTTGATGGCTTCAAGTCCGTCACCGGCCTCGAATACCTGCGAGATCGGCACGTCGGCCTGCGCGAGCACGCGTTGTAGGATCTTTCGGATCGCGGCGGAATCGTCAACGATGAGAACGTTCACTGCTTGTCCTGCTCCTCAGTTTTGATTGCGGCATCTTTTGGCGCACTGGACCAGAGTGCCGTCGTACACACCCCATATCGGCTTTCCGGCGAACAGCAATAGAGTTTTTAAGGCTCGGTTCGCCCGCCGCGGGCACGCCTCGCGAAGCCGGCAAGCCACAACTCGGTCGCTGTCTGCTCAATCTCGCGGTCGGCTTCGTATTCCCAGGCGGCCAGCCGCCGTTCGCGAAGCTGCGCGAGCAGCTTGTGGTCGCGATCCGCCACAACACAGCGCTGGGACTGCGCTTCAATGTGTTGTGAACACTCCGACACACGAGACGTGAGCTCCACCTCGCGCTGACGCAGCGAGGATACAAAAGAGTTCAGGATGCGCAGATCTTCTGCCGAACGAATGCCCTCGCTGGAGCGCAAGCTTTCCAACTGGATCTGGTGCATGACTTTCGTGCGGTCCTGCTCAAGCTGACCACGTACGGAATGCAGCTGCTCAAGGCGCGTGCGTTCCTGGTCCGCCTTCGATTCCCGGTATCCAAGTGCGGTTTCAAACGGAAAGGCAAATCGTTTCAAGCCAGCTCTCCTGTTGAGACTTCCGACGCCAGAACGTTCATGCCGGCGACTGTCTGATCGAGAGGCGAATGCTCATGAGAATCCTGCTTCAGGAATGAGATGAGCTTCTCTCGCGTGCGTATGGCCGTGTCGAGCTTCGGATTAGACCCCGCCACATACGCGCCGAGCTGAATCAGATCAGAAGATCGCTGATAACACGCCAGCGCTTCCCTCAGGCGTCCCGCGGCGCGGACATGGTCCCTCGCAACGACGTGTGACATCACACGGCTTACGGACTGCAGTACATCGACAGCAGGATAGTGGCCGGACGCGCCAAGGTCTCTCGAAAGAACTACGTGCCCATCGAGAATGCCGCGAACCGCATCGCAGACGGGTTCATTGAAGTCGTCCCCTTCGACAAGGACGGTGAAGAAACCGGTGATCGAACCACCCTTGAAGTTGCCAGCGCGTTCAAAGATGCGGGGCAGGAGATTGAAAACGGAAGGCGTGTACCCTTTTTGGCTGGGCGGTTCGCCGGCGGCGAGTCCAATCTCTCGCTGAGCCATTGCCAGGCGCGTAACGGAATCCATGACCAGCAGCACATTCTTGCCCTGGTCGCGGAAGTACTCAGCCACCGCAAGAGCCACAAAGCATGCACGAATGCGGAGCGGCGCCGGGCGGTCAGAAGTCGCCGCGATAACTACTGAGCGCTTTCTTCCCTCAGGTCCGAGCTCGTTTTCAATGAACGCTCTCACCTCACGATTACGCTCACCGATCAACGCGATGACCGTTACATCGGCTGAGTTCTGCCGCGACATGGCCCCGAGCAGTGTGCTCTTGCCAACACCGCTGCCGCCGAACAGCCCAAGTCGCTGACCCTGGCCGCATGTCAGCATACTGTCGATTACACGTATTCCAGTCACCAGCGGCCGGCTGATGGGTTCGCGGTCGAGCGGGTTTACTGGCGTGGCGAAAAGCTCGTAGTGATCCTCGGGATGGATCGGCGGACCGCCGTCGAGCGGCTCGCCGAAGCCGTCCAGTACGCGGCCCAGAAGCTGCGGACCCACGGCCACGCGGCCATCTTCAGCGCGCGCGACCACAGCATCGCCGAGCTGGACGCCATCGATCTCCTCCAGTGGTATGGACAGCACGCGGCCATTCCGAAAGCCGACCACCTGGGTGCGGATCGCACGTCCATTCCGGCTTAGCACTTCACAGAAGCTGCCGACCGCCGCCTCCGGACCACGCGACTCAACAAGAAGCCCTACCATTTCGGTGACTTCGCCGCGCCAGACCATCGTCTCGATGCCGTCCAGCATGGCCGTATACGGGGCCAGGTCGACGCCCGAGAGTTCTTCGGTTTGCACTCGCTATCTCCTGAGCCGGTCCGCGAAACCACGCTGAATTTCCGCCAGTTGCACGTCGATCGACGCGTCAAGATCGCCATTTCGCGTCTCGACGATCACATCGCCGGGCGTCAGTGCACCGTCTGAACTGATCTCGACGCCCGAGAGGCCGGCAGACTCGATCTGGCGCCGTACCATTCCGGCAAGATCGGGATGAACACGAACGCGGCGAACCTCGCGTGAGGGCACCTTGCCGAGAGCGGCTTTGACGAGGCCGTGAACTGCCTCAGGGTCGACGCTAAGCTCGCGACGCAGCACGCGGCGCGCGATGGCGATTGCCAGCTCGATCAGGTCTCGTTCGGCGTCCTGGCGGATCCGACCCCGAAGTCCGGACAGATCGGCGATGCTGCGGGTTATTCGTTCGATGACCGGGCGGACCTCCTCACGGCCGCGCTCGAAGCCCGCAGCCTGACCCGCCTGGAACCCGGCTTCCCTCGCCTTCAGAACCTCTGCGCCCAATCGCGCCTCGAGACCTGCGATCCGGGCCTGAAGGCCTTCAATTTCCTCTCGAGCCACGTCGGGCTCGGGCGTCGAACTGCCTGCTTCGACTTTGAAGGGCTGTGGCGCGGAGTGAGGAGTCGGAGCCTTGAACAGCGGCACCGCATTGCTATCGACTCCGGTGAAAACTCTACACGACATACTGACTCTGCTGCAGCGAGAGGCTGCCTTCCTGCTCCATCTCGCGGATGAGGGCGATGATCTGCTGCTGCGCGGCTTCCACCTCGCGGATGCGAACCGCGCCGATCACCTCGATGTCCTCGCGCAGCATCTCGGCACTGCGCTGCGACATGACCCCGAAGATGCGGTTCTTGAGCTGGTCGCTTGTGCCTTTCATCGCAACCGTCAGTGTCTTTCGATCTACGCGGCCGATAAGTTCCTTGAGATCCCGTACGTCCAGCTGCATGACGTCTTCGAAGACAAACATGAGGTGACGGATCGTTCCGAACAGCACCCCATCCTCGGTTTCGATGCCGCTGAGGATCTCTTTCCCTACGTTCATATCGAGGCGGTTGATCATGTCTGCAACCGCTCGCACGCCGCCATAGGATTCACGGCTGAACTCACCGAGCGTTCTGAGCTTCTGGTCGATGACTCCGGAAATGCGGTGGATGATATCCGGCGAGATCTGATCGATGTGCGCCATACGCATCGCCACCTCGGTCCGTATCTCCTGCGGAAGCGAAGTCAGCAGCGCGGCTGCCTGTGTCGGGCTGAGGTGCGAGAGAACGAGCGCGATCGTCTGCGGATGCTCGTTGTGGATGAACTTTGCCAGCTGTGTCGGATCAGCCTTGCGGAGCGTATCGAGATTGCTGGCATTGTATGCCATCTTCTCTTCGATACGGCTGATGAGGCGATTGGCAGCTTCCGGGCCGAAGGCGCTGAACAGCATGCTGCGCGCGTACTCAAGCCCGCCCTTCACAATGAATTGCTCGGCCATCATCATGGCCTTGAATTCCTCGAGCACCTCCTGCGCCTGACCGCTGCCGAGTTGTGGCAGGCAGGCGATGCTCTGCGTCACTTTCTGGATCTCATCCTCATCGAGGTGACGGATAACCTGCGCTCCAGTGCTCTCTCCCAAAGTGGTGAGAAGAGCAGCCGCCTTCTGGACATCGGTCAGGCTTTCACGTTGCATTCTCATGGTCAGGCTCCCTTTTCGAGCCAGCTGCGCAGCACGGCAGCGGCCATCACTGGGTCATCGGTAATCATCTGCCGAAGACTGGTCGTAAGCAGTTCCAGATCCATTCGCTGCCGCTCCTCCTCGGACTGCGGAAGCGCTTTTTCTTCAGCGCTCGCCAAAGCGGCGGGCTCATTTGCGTTCAGCGATGCCTGTTGTTGAGCCGCAATTTGTGCTGCGGCTGCTGCGGCGGCTTTCCGGCGCAGAGCGCGTTTGCGGAGGAAGAAGAACAAGCCAGCAGCCAACAGCAGGACAGCCGCGACGGCTCCACCCGCCCACAGTCGCCAGTCGCCGGGCAGAGCGGGCAGAGGCGAATCCCCGGGTGCAGGCATGCCAGCCGGAGTGTCAACGCCTTTCCTAACCGGCTGAGCCGGTGCCGGTGTACGCAGGGTAGAGTCGAACGGCAGGGTTTCGACGACCAGTTGGTCGCCGCGCGACGGTACCAGCCCGATCGCTCCCGAGACCAGCTCTCGTATCGCGCGGATGTTATCTTCAGTCGGCGGAACAAGTACCCGCTGCAACTGGCCGCTCTGGTTTTCCCAGCGCACAGTTTGGTCAAGCAGCAGCGAGGCAGAGATGCGTCGAACGCTGCCCTGAGGCAGTCGGAGCTTGCGAACAGTGCGGCTGGACTGATACGAGATATTCTCTGTCCTGCGAACGACTCCCGATCCCCCTCCGACGGTTCGTGCCGCCGAGCGGGGGAGGTTGGATCCGGTGCCGGGCACACCGGCAACGGTGGACCCGGACGCAGACTCCTCCGACTTTTGCGACGTCAGCATGACCGATTTATCGGGGTCGTACAACTCCTCGCTCTGCTCTCCGCTCGAGTAGTCGCAATCCACCGACAATCCCATTCGGTAATGTCCCTGCCCGAGCAGCGGTTCAAGCGTCGCGTTTGCTTTCGCCAGTAAATCCTTCTCGAGCTTTCGGCGATACTCGATCAACTCATCGGATACTTCTCCGGCATCTTGAGATTTTTTCGGCTTGCTCAGCAGATTTCCGTGTCCGTCGACGACTGAGACGTCCGCTGGCGCGAGTCCCTCGACTGCACTCGCCACCAAATGGCAAATAGCCGTGACCGTGGCCGGAGCCGGACGCGACTTATCTTTCAGCTGCAGAAGTACGCTCGCTTTGGCCGGCTCGCGCGATTCGAGGAATACAGAGTTCTTGGGTGGCGTGATATGCACCCGCGCGGATTCCACCTCAGCCACGGAACGGATGCTGCGCTCGAGTTCACCTTCGAGGGCGCGGCGGAAGTTGACCTGTTCGGCGAAGTCGGTGGTGCCGAGCTTTGTCTGATCGAACAGCTCAAAGCCGATGCGCCCTGTTCGGGGCAGCCCTGCAGCAGCAAGCTGCAGCCGTGACTCAGCGACTTTCGGAGCAGGGACGAGCACAGTGGCGCCGTCTTCCGACAGCTTGTACTCGGTGTTGGATTCCTTCAGCTTCTGAACAACAGCTCCAGCATCCTCGGCCGACATACCGGTGAAAACCGGTTTGAAGTCCGCGCTGCTTCGCTGTACGGAGAAAGCCGTAACTCCGGCGACGACTGCCAGGGCGGCACCGACAACGCTGATTCGTTGCCAGCGGCCGAGGCTCGCCCACAGAGACCTGATCTGATCCAGAACTGAAGAGGGATTCACGAATGCTTACCTTAGAGCTGCATGCGCATGACTTCCTGGTACGCATTAACGATCTTGTTGCGCACCTGGAGCAGCATTTCGAATTCCAGCGAAGCTTTCTGATTAGCGATTGCGACTGAGTGCAGGTCCTGCGTCTCGCCGCCGAGAAGCTGCTCTACCCCACGCGAAGCCTCTTTTCCGGAGGTCTCAACACGGTTCAGCGCCGTTTGCAGCAGCTGCGTGAAGTCGGTTGTCGCGGCGGTCGTCCGGCTGCTCTGGACCGCGATTGGCTGGACGGGAGTGATATCGATATTGCGGATTGTCATAATG
>DASQEG010000084.1:0-2845 GCA_035633775.1 Bryobacteraceae bacterium | reverse complement strand
GGGCATGGGGCTCGAGCGAGTAGCCGCCGTGTTGCAGGGCAAGCTTAGCAACTACGAGACCGACCTGATCCGTCCGGTCATGAATCATGCGGCCACTTTGTTCGGCACTGAATACGGCCGCGATGCGCGAATGGATCTCACGTTGCGAATCTGCGCCGACCATGCGCGTGCAGCTTCGTTCCTGATCCACGACGGGGTGATGCCCGCCAATGACGGGCGCGGATACGTGCTTCGAAAGATCATGCGCCGTGCAATGCGCAATGCACGCATGTCCGGGGTACAGGAACCTTTCCTGCACAAATTGACGAGTTTCGTTGCCGACTACATGAAGCCGGCCTATCCGGAGCTGCTGGAGAGTGCCGCTCGTGTAGCTCGTATCGTGCGGGAAGAGGAACACCGGTATGCGAGCACGTTCCAGGTAGCGGAACGCGTGTTCCACGATGAGGCGAAGTCGGCCGAGGGCGGCCTCCTGCCCGGCCCCGCTGCGTTCCGCCTGTACGATACATTCGGCCTCGCCTACGACGAGCAGGAAGAGATGGCGCGGGAGTTCGGCCTGGCCATTGACCGACAAGGGTTCGAATCGGAGATGGCCCGGCAGCGTGAGCGTGCCCGCGCCAGTTGGAAGGGCGCGGAGAAGGCGCATGTCGCCCCGGCCTTCGGTCAGTTGCTCACCCGTGGCCGAACGAAATTTCTGGGTTACGACGGTACGGAACATGAAGCTTGCGTCGTGCGCGGCATCGTCGTCGATGGCCAACTTGTGGACGCCGTGCCGGCGGGCGTGAAAGCCGAACTGGTTCTTGACCAGACGCCATTCTACGCGGAGTCCGGCGGTCAGGTGGGCGACTGCGGAAACCTGTACCGTGAAGGTGAACGTGTCGCCACCGTATCGGGCACGTACGCCGCGGTGGCCGGCCTGACGGTGCACCGAATTGAAGCAAGCTCCGCATTGAACACGGGCGATGTCCTCCAGGCCAGGGTGGAATCGGCTATGCGGCGCGCGACGATGCGAAATCACACCGCGACGCACCTGCTGCATGCCGCGCTGCGTCAGGTGCTGGGAGTGCATGTGAAGCAGGCAGGCAGCGTCGTAGAGCCTTCGCGTCTCCGCTTCGATTTTTCCCATTACGCGCCAGTAGACCCCGAGGAACTTACCGAGATCGAGCGGCTGATGAACGAGCAGGTCTTCACCAATACGAGTGTCGATACCGAGCTGATGCCGATCGAAAAGGCACTCGCGACAGGAGCGATGGCTCTGTTTGGCGAGAAGTACGGGGATACCGTGCGCGTCGTTTCTGTGCCGGGATTCAGCCGCGAGCTCTGCGGCGGTACCCATGTCCGCCGTACGGGAGACATCGGGCTGTGCAAGATCATCTATGAGGGTTCGATCTCGGCCGGCGTCCGTCGCATCGAGGCGATCACGGGTGAGGGTGCGCTGCGGCGCTTTCAGGAGGTCACCGGGACCGTGCAGCGGCTCGCTCAGCTTGCACGCACATCCGAGGAAAGCGTGGCTGAGCAGTTCGAGCGTCTGGTGGCGCAGTCGCGCCAGCTGGAACGTGACATCGAGAGCATGAAGACGAAGCTCGCGCACGCCCAGATGGCCGACATCGAAGCTTCTGCCCGCGCCATCAAAGGCGTGAAGGTGCTCTCGGCGCAGGTGCAGGGTATGGATCGTCAGCAGCTTCGGGAGCTTGCCGATTCCCTGCGCAACAAGTGGAAGACCGGGATAGTAGTGCTGGCGGCCGCAGACGATTCGAAGGTCGCGATCATCTCGGCTGGCACGAAGGATCTGACTGCTAAGGTGCACGCCGGCAAGCTGGCAGGCTCGGTCGCTGCGGCGGTGGGTGGCAAAGGCGGCGGCCGACCGGACATGGCGGAAGCCGGGGGGTCGGACGCGCAGGCACTTCCAGGGGCGCTGGAGGACGTCTACGCGGCGGTTGAGGCTATGCTTTGACCACTTCGGTGGATGTCGCAATCGTCGGCGCCGGGCCGACGGGTCTGGCCTGCGGCATCGAACTGAAGCGGCGGGGCATTGGCGCCGTCATCCTCGACAAGGGATGTCTCTGTAATTCGCTCTATCACTATCCGTCGAATATGGTGTTCTTCACCACGCCGGAGCTGCTGGAGATCGGCGACATTCCCATGACCTCGCTGGGAGACAAGCCCACACGCATCGAAGGGCTGAAATACTACCGCAGAGTGGCCGAGCACTACGAGCTCGACGTACATCAGTACGAGCCGGTGCTGCGCATCCAGGGTGAAGCGGGTGCGTTTACGGTTGAGACCAAAGATCGTCACACGGAATCGCACACGTATCTTGCAAAGCGAGTGATTCTATCTACGGGTTTCTACGACATCCCAAACCCGCTGGGCTGTCCTGGGGAAGACCTGCCCAAGGTCACTCACTACTATGGCGAGGCGCACCCCTACTGGAACACCGACGTCGCGGTTGTCGGGGCCAAAAACTCGGCATCGATCGCTGCGCTGGAGCTGTTCTGGACCGGTGCACGGGTGACGATGATTCATCGCGGCCCGGCGATCTCGAACTCCGTGAAGTACTGGATCAAGCCCAACATTGAGAACCGCATCAAGGCGGGCGAAGTTCGTGCCTTCTTCAACTCGTCCGTCAAAGAAATACGAGTTTCGGAGATCGTCATTGCCACACCTGAGGGCGATGTCACTATCCCGAACGACTTTGTTCTCGCCATGAGCGGGTATCGCCCCGACCTCGATTTCCTCGGGTCCATGGGCATCACACTCCAGGCCGATACGCTGAAGCCCGTCACAGATCCTGTGACGCTGCAAAGTGCACGCAAAGGCATCTACCTCGCAGGAGTGATTGTCGCCG
>DASQEG010000083.1:0-2758 GCA_035633775.1 Bryobacteraceae bacterium | reverse complement strand
CACAAGGCAGTCAGAGCAGATGTATTCCAGTCGGTCTCGATGCGAACTCCGCGGACGATGCCGTCTCGGTGAGGTCCGCGGAAACCCGGCCACTCGACCGGTGTCTCCAGCACTGACTCGGTCTCAGGTACAGCAGCCGGTGCCCGCATAACAGGCTCGTCCGTCACCTTCGCCGCGGGTTGCTGCGAAGGGCGTGCGACGGGCTGCTCTGCAGGATTCGGTGCGGCGGGGAGCTGGCCGCCATTGCTGGCAAGCAACTGCTCCTCGTGAGTGGGCGACCAGCGCCACGCGAACTCAGCAGTGCCGTCGCCCCGGATTCCGTTCGTGCGCAAAAAGGCCCACATTCCGCACGCGAACAGGATCGCTGCGGCTACCAGTGCCCGACGGGGGCCGACCGACATGCGACGTCCCCCTGCGACTGCCAGTACGAACAACAGACTGACGACCGGGATGGCATAGATGAAGAAAAGAAAGCCCATCATGCCCGTGGCGAGGGACGCGTCGAGGATTCGAGGCGTCACAGCCATGACTGCGACTATGAATGCCACGACACCCACGCGTTCGGTCCACTCGGCCCGGCTGAAGAACAACCACCAGACCAGGACTGCAGCACCACCAACCACTCCCGCCAAAACGGGAACGATGCCGGCATCGGGCAGCAGCAGCGGGACGCAGAAGGCGATGATGGTTTGCAACGCCACAATCAACACTGCTGGCCACAGCCGCAGAGGCCGCGCTACCCGAGTGCCGGTCCCGGTCGGAGGAAAAGTCATGGCCAATTTGTACGCTGACCGAACGTCGTTTGTTCCATCGGCCTGGTCACGGCTGGACGGCTTCGATTCGTCAGATCCAGGTACGCCAGGCTGGGGAACGATGCGCAGGTACGGGCGCGGAGCGGTCCAGCCTCCGGGAAAGGCTTTCTCGCGTCATCGTCGGAGACGGAAGGCACAATCATCGCGTTGTCACCGGCTGTTCGATTTCCGATGATCTGGTTCGGCGATTGTACCGCCCAGGCGCGGGTCCGTGCAATAAGCGACTTGTACCCGAATCGAACGGCCTTTATAGCTCTCAATCCAGTTATGGGTGAGCCACCGGCGATCGCGTCGTGACGGCCCTCGCTGCGTCTGCTTGTCACATTGCGAGGTGCCGAAACGTGATGCAGGTGAGGAGCGACTTTGATGACCAATCAACTGGAGTTAACCGAAGCGATAGACGTTGCGGTAGTTGGAGGAGGCCTGGCGGGTCTGGCGGCTGCTGCATTGCTTGCACGAGCGGGTCGCACCGTGGTGCTATTCGAGAAGTCTGCGGACCTGGGCGGCCGCGCGCGCACGCTCACTCAGGACGGCTATCACTTCAATCTTGGACCGCATGCGCTGTACTCCGCCAGCCACGCTGCTTCGGTGCTCGAGGAACTCGGGATCCAGGTGCACGGGGGCGTGCCGGGAGCTGCCGGTGTATACGCGGTACGCGCAGGCAGATCCCACACGTTTCCCGCCGGGTTTGTCAGCCTGCTTTCCACCGGGCTGCTGGGACCAGGGGAGAAGATCGAGCTCGCTCGTCTGCTGGATCGAATCGCGCGTCGGGGAGAGTCCGCACCGGCATCTGTGCCCCTCGCCGACTGGCTCTCGACTCACGTCCGCAGCGAGAGGGTCCGTGAGTATCTGAACGCGGTAGTGCGGGTGGCGACGTACGCGAATGCTCCGGAGCAGCTGAGCGCCGGCGCCGCACTTGATCAGCTTCGCAAAGCCTTTAAGGGCGTTCGGTACCTCGATGGCGGCTGGACCGCCCTGGTTGCGGCCCTCCGGGAGAACGCCGAGGCGGCAGGCGTGCACATCCACGCCTCCTGTGCGGTGCAGTCGGTGTTTGGGTCCGGGCACGCTGAAGGCGTCATCCTCGCAGATGGCACGCGAGTGGAATGCTCGGCTGTGCTGCTGGCGGGTAGTCCCCAGGTCGCGGCCGAGGTTGCTGGACTCAGTCAATGGGCGAAAATGCTGCAACCGGTGCATGCGTCCTGCCTTGACGTAGCACTTTCAAAACTTCCTCGCCCCCACGCCACGGTGGCCATCGGCATCGACCGCCCGCTTTATGCGTCCGTCCACTCGGCAGTCGCGAAGCTTGCACCCCGTGACGGCGCTTTGATTCACGTCGCCAGGTACGGAGGCTTGCGCGGTGACCCGGCTGCTTCGGTGAAGCAGGAGCTGTGCACGTTCCTGGACGATCTGCAGCCCGGGTGGCGGGACTTTGTGGTGCACAGCAGGTTCCTGCCGGAGATGGTTGTGTCGAATGCCCTTGTTACGGCTGCCGCAGGCGGGCAGGCCGGGCGGCCGGACGTTGTCGTGCGTGAGATGCCCGGACTCTATCTTTCCGGCGACTGGGTCGGCAACGAAGGAATGCTTGCCGACGCGAGTTTTGCCAGCGCACGCGCCGCGGCCCGTGCGATTCTCGCGTTTCTAGAAGCAGGCATCCCACAAAAACGGGTTGGATACGGCGGAAGAGAGGCAGTTCCGGAATGGGCGTAGCGGTAAAACAGAGTGCATATTCGGCATCGGGCATTGCAGACCTGTATGCCCAGCATCGGGATCTTCTTTGGGGGCTTGTATACCGACTGACCGGTGACGCAGCCGAGGCCGAAGACATCGTACAGGAGACCTTCGTGCGCGCAATGACGCGGCCGCCCTCGGACACGGACAGGAGCTGGCGGCCATGGCTGGTGCAGGTAGCTCTCAATCTCGGCCGCGATCTCCTGCGTCGGCGCCGC
>DASQEG010000082.1:0-3122 GCA_035633775.1 Bryobacteraceae bacterium | reverse complement strand
GGAGGCCATCGGCCGGGAAATCGGCGCGAGCGCCGAAGAACTGACCTCTTACCGCGAACTGCTGGAAAACCTGAAGAGTCAACAGTACCTCCGTGATTCCGGGCAAAAAGAAGCGACCCGTGTGGTTAGCTCCTTGCTCGGGGGCAACCTGAGCGGCTTCGAGGAACACGTGGGAACGCCTCGCGCCGTCCTCTTTTTCACCGACAGCGACTACGCTCGCGGGGCTGCGAAAACAATTGCCGGCGAGATCGCCCTCCCGCTCGACATCATAGACGAAGAGACCATGCATGCGCTGGCAACGGCGGACTTGACCACACGCACAGATGCCATCCAGTACGCAGAGACGGCGGCCAGGTTGGAAAAGCTGTTCCTTCCATACTCATGCGTGCTCGGGTGCGTGGCATCCCCCAACCTGACAATGCTGAGGAATCTGAACCGGCTGCTGATCCGTGCCGAGAAGCCGCTGATCCTCGGTCTGCTCGACGGCCCGTTTATGACCATGCTCTCGACGCACGCCACCCAGACCGGCTGTTTCGAGTGCTTCGAGCAGCGGATGCTGGCGCGGCTTGAGGACATGCAGGTCTATCACCAGTTTGTGGAGTCAACCGCCGAGGGCGCAACGCCGGGCGGGCCATGGTCAGCACCGCAGATACATTTGCTGACGGCCTCCGTCATCTCCGAAGGCTACCTCTATACGACGCTCGGCATGATGCGGCTGGCCGGGCGTATCGTTAACACCTACCTGCCGCTGCTTGAGATTCAAGTCCAAGACCTGCTTCGGGTGCCCTACTGCCCGGCCTGCGGCTTCATCTCCAAAGCCCAGGTGGATGAGATGTACACGTCCTCCAAGCGCGTGGTGACGGAGATGCTGGCAAAGATTGAATTAGAGGGCTAGGAATGGGCAAGCAGCGCAACCCGACGTTGACCTTCTATCCATACAGTAATCATCTGGTGGAGGATGTGCTTAAGCCCATCTGCTCGGAGCACGGCGGCATTACCCAGAGCTTGCTGGTGAGTCCGATCAAATACCCACAAGACCTCGACCTCAAATCCGTGATGACGCAGATGCCTGCGTACCACCGGGTGTTAATCAATCAACATACGGAGATGCAGTACCACCTGTGCGGCTACGGCGCCTTTTATGAGGAGGCGATCATCCGGCTGGTGGGCGAAGCGATTGAGCGTTACGCGCTGATGATGGCGCAGTCCACGATGGCGGACAAAATCCGTTATGCCTCCTACGACGACGTGGCGAGAGACGGCCGGGTGGTGCCGTTTGAATATCTGCGCCCTTTCAGCGACGCGGACTACGAGAAGCTCAACCGTGGGAACTACAAAGGTCTCAGGCGGCTGGAGCGCAGCGACGTGGTGGGCTGGGTTAAGTGTCCGTCTCTGTTCGAGGCCGGAGTTGAGATTTCGGTTCCGGCGCAAATGATGTTCGTCGGCTACAAGCTGAACCGGGAGCGGGGCGAAGTTCCGTTCTGCCCGGGCTTCTCGACCGGCACGGCGGCGCACATGACTCACGGCAAAGCCCTCCAGAACGCTTTACTGGAAGTCATCGAGATAGACGCGCTGATGCTGCACTGGTACACGAAGCTGACCGCGCCCGCCGTCACCGTTGATAACCTGACGGTGGCAAGCCTGATCCCGAAGTTGCTCGCGACCGATTCGCGTTATGAAGTCCTGGCGCTCGACCTGCGGGTGATGGAAGCCGTCGAGGCTCATGTCTTCGGTTCGGTGCTGATCAACAAGCATGACGAACGCCCGCTCGTAGTCTTCGGAGCACAGGGACACCTCGACCCGGCGCGCGCCTTCTACAGAGGCTTGATGGAGGCGACGGCCATCGCCTTTCTCGGCGTCTATGGGCCGCTCTACCTGCCGAAGGATTACTTCGTCTCGAACTCCGGTTCAAATTTCACCGATCTGGACAGCAACGTTGCTTTCTTCGCTTCGCCAGACAACGCGTCGAGGAAGAAAGAGATCATCCGCCGGATGGTCGGAGGCCGGAACGTGCTGTCCGGCATGAAGAATTATGATACGGGCGAGGTCGAAGCCGACACGTCCCGGCTGGTGCGGCAGCTATCGTCGGTGAGCGAATACGGAGTGTATCTGGATGTCACGCCGCCTGAAAGCCGGAGCCGTGGCTGGAAAGTGATGCGGGTGTTCCTGCCCGAACTCGTGACGATGTGCGTGCCGGGAGTGCCGTACAGCGAGCATCCTCGCATGAAGGCGCATGGAGGCATTCACAATGAATACCCCCACCCTCTACCTTGACCTCATCATCCTGGCTTCGGCAGCCTATCCCTCAGGATTCAGCAACTCCCTATTTACCAGTTGGAAGGGCGCACCGCGCGAAGCCTCGACGGGTTTCCTCCGGGTTCTCGCGTTGCCATATCCCGTTATCGTGCTGGCGGTGTGGTTCGTCCGCCCGGAACTGCTGGTGTGGCGGGGAACTACCGTGTCATTCGTCGCCGCCGCCGTGCTGCTGGGCGCGCTGGCGCTATTGGTCGAATACGGCATCCATGCGCTCGCGTCATACAGGATATACGGAAAGTTTCCGCGCGGGATCGCGTTGCAGGGTCTCTGGCGACGACGATTCTCGACGACGGATCATCTGCTGACGGGGATGATTATGATCGGGGAGGAGTTCCTTTATAGAGGAATCTGGTTCTCCGTCCTCCTGTCGTTTGGTCTGCCCACACTGGCGGCGGTGGGCATCAGTTCACTGGCTTATGGTCTTAATCACCTGGCATTCGGCAGCACGTCTGTGATTTCGAAGACAGTGACAGGCTTGCTCTACTGTACTCTGTACGTTGCCGGCGGACAGAGCTTATGGCTGCCAATCGTGAGCCACGTCCTGCAGAACATTTTGTTGTTCTATTTAACAAAGGAGCGCCATGCCTGAAGCAGGCATGCTCGGTGTTTTCCTCGCCGCAGCCACCATCTACTCGCTCATCTGGGGACGAGCGCTCTGGTATTTCGGCGAGCGGTCGCAGGCGTTTCGCCGCCTGGTGTTCTTCTCGATGGAATTCACACGGCGGCCCGTAGGCGAGGTGCGCGCGTGGCTCCTGACGGCGATCTATTACAGCCTGGGATTGATAGCCGGACTGTTATTCGCGATA
>DASQEG010000081.1:0-3920 GCA_035633775.1 Bryobacteraceae bacterium | reverse complement strand
ATCAAAGGAGCTGGCAATACCGCGGACGCGTACAGCAGTACGCCCGTAAGAATACGTATCATTGTGCAACAAATTTATCACGTTAGCAAATAGCAGTTAAGCCCTGACTGCCACTGGCTAGCGGGTGAGCATAGCGGCGCTATCCTTGTCAGGATGCTAGGAACCAACCTACGCTTTACCGCACAAACCCTGGGTCCCAGCGGATCGACGCTCACCCCTGTAACGGGGTCGGAAGGCGCGTTGGTTGTCACGTCGACGTTGAGCACCCCGATCACGGTTCGACCGGAGTAGCTTCGAAGATGAGAGTGGGTACGGATAGTGCGTCCGGTGTACCAGCCTAGGTAGATGGTATGGCCCGCAACGGCGTTCTCGAATTAAGCTGGCCCTCCAGCCGCAGCAAGCAGTGTGACCTTGTAGCTGCATGGCGGCGGTGTTCCAAATCGCGGATTACGAGGTCAGGAAATCGAAGCCTTGCCTGTTGTAAGTGCAAGCTACGATCAGGTCAGATTCGTCGCGGAGAAGGGCAGCGATTGAATGCGCCTGCCCGTAGCTGCGAAGACTGCACCGGCAACCGCAGGTGCCAACGCGATCATCGGCGTTTCACCCGCGCCAACCGAGTCAGCTTCCCGATTGACGAGAACAACGTCCAACTTCGGAACGTCGCGAAAGCGGGGGACGCGATACTGCGAAAAACGAGCGTTGCTCAGCTTCCCATCGGCGAACCGAATCTCTTCGCGCAGCATGCCTCCCATCGCCATCACGATTGCACCCTCGACCTGCGCCTGCAAATTCGCAGGATTGATGATCGCGCCGCATTCGAACGCCTGACATACTTCCACCACGCGAGGTACACGCGCTTTCGGCTCGATGGCTACTTCCACGCAAGCTGCGACAACCGAGTCCTTCTCGGTGCCACACGCTATCCCAATACCTCGACCCTCTCGCATTTCCTTCGATCGGGATTGCCACGCAAATTTCTTTGCAGACGCAAGCAGCACAGCGCGGATGCGATCGTTCGTAAGATGTGCAAGGCGAAATTCCAGAGGATCAGCGCTCGAGATTGCAGTTAACTCGTCCATCATGCACTCACGGGCAAAGTTATTAGCGGTCGCTGCAAGTGCGCGGTACGACCCCTGTCGCAGGGGTGATTCGCTGGCTATGTACCGGATCTCGGCGTTCGAAACGCGATAAGGAGTCGCGATGGCCGACCCTCCCGAATTGTAGTTAACGAATCGCCACGCTTCGATTTCGCCGCGTTGCCCGAGTGCGGCATCCGATTCGATCAAAGCTGCCGGGCGGCAGTAGCCCCACGTGAATTCCTCGTTTCGCGTCCAGCGCAAAGAAACACTCTTGCCCGCTGCTCTCGCCAGACGTGCCGCCTCGATGCCTGCCTCAGCGCTATGCTTGCCGCCAAAGCCGCCGCCGAAATCGGGCACGATCACACGGACGTTATCGACGGGTACATTGCACGCTCGCGCGATTGCCTCCCGCGCTGCGAACGGATTGCTTGTACCGGTCCATACGGTTACGCGTTCGCCCTGCCACTCAGCGCATGCGGCCCGCGTTTCCATGGGCGCATGCTGGATGTACGCGGCCGTATAAGTGCGCGTGCAGCGCCTGGTCGCCGACGCAAGTGCAGCATCGACGTCGCCGACGACTATCGGTCGTCCACGTCCGCCTGCCGCTTCGGGCCGGGCGTGCGACTTCAGATGCTCGAACAACGTCGCGTTCGATGGCTGACCGGTCTTCTCCTTCCAAACAGCGGTCTTGCCGAGTGCGGCAAGCGCCTGGCGTGCCTCATACGACGTCGGCGCAACACATCCCGCGAAGTCGCCGTCTCTGATAACCCTCGCCCGCCCCTCAGCAGCCGAGTTCACGTCGACCGATTCCAGCGTGGCCTCGTACGATGGCGGCCGCAGCACAGCTCCGTACAGCGCATCTTCCGAGGCAACGTCGGACGGAAACTGATGGCGTCCTGTGACGATGTCCCAACCATTGTGGCGGCCGTGAGGTCGACCGAACACTGGCTTGCGCTGCCGTGGCGTCAGCTTCGAAGAATCCCGTAGCGATGCCGCGGCCCTGCGAACCTGTGGCACCGTGGCGGGTGTAGTTCGGCTTCCGGCGGTGACACCATCGTCAGGGACTCTCATCGTGTCCCCCAGAACTACGTTGATGCGGTCCGGAGCAACCCCAAGCTCCTCGGCAGCTGCCATCATCAGCTCCGTGCGCGCTCCCTGACCTTCTTCGACCTTGCCGGCAAACACGGTCACGGCGCCGTTGTCCGCGATCTCTACGCGTGCGCGTACGTTTCCCTCAGCTCCCACCAGCAGACTTGCGCCAGCTAGTCCGATCAGTTCCCGCCGGCTAAGATCGTTCGCTCCCGACATAGCTTCACTTGCCCGACTTTCCGCGTGCCGCACGTTCTACCGCCGCCAGAATTCTGGTGTATCCGCCACAGCGGCAAAGATTGCCATCTAGTGCCTCGATTACCTGCGTCTCGGAAGGTGACGGGTTCTTTTCCAGCAAGGCTACGGTGCGGAGGATCATCCCAGGCGTGCAGTAGCCGCACTGAAACGCACCTTCATCCAGAAAAGCCTGCTGTACCTTGTGCAAGCCGTCCGCTGTCTGGAGTCCTTCAATGGTGGTGAGCTTCTTGCCCGCTGCGGCCTTCACGGGAGTGATACAGGACACGATCGGCCGCCCGTCCATCAGCACTGTGCAGGCACGGCATTGCCCTTCGCCGCAACCGTATTTGGCACCGGTGAGATCCAGGTCTTCTCGCAAAACGTCGAGCAGAGGTCGTTCTGCAATGGTGTCGACCTTGTGCTCCGTCCCATTTACGTTCAGTTGGAAAACAGCCATAACATCCTTACGCCGGCCGGCTCCGTCCGTCTTTACGGTAACGCTCCAGCAGAGCGCTGAGTTTCGCGACAATCTCTGGACGCATGAGGTAGAGATTCTGCGTCTCGCCGGGATCGTGTCGCAGATTGTAGAGTTCGCCCGCCGGCTCACCCGACTTCACGTCCACACGTACAGGCGCTGAGAACCCGCCGGACCCGCGGCCTTCCACCAGCTTCCAGTCGCCAGCCCGGATCGCAAACACGCCTTCCATCGAATGGTGAACCACGGCAGCTCGATTGGTTTTCCCGCCGGTCAGCGCGGGAACAAAGCTGAAGCTGTCCTCACCGGCTTCGCTCGGGAGCCGAACGCCGGCAATCTCTGCCGATGTCGCCATCAGGTCGGTAAGGCAGGCGGTCGCGTCGGAAACGGAGCCGGCCCGGGCTTTACCCGGCCAGCGCACGATGAACGGTACCCGATGACCCGCTTCGTGAATATCGGCCTTCATGCCGCGCCATGTCCCGTTAGCTCGATGCGGATACTTCTCTTGGTCCTCCGGACTCCAATGCGCACCGTTATCGCTGGTGTAAATGAGTATCGTGTTGTCGGCGAGTCCGGCCTCATCAAGCGTGCGCATCACGGCACCGAGCGTGTCATCCACCTGGGCCACGAAGTCGCCGTAAATTCCGGCGCCCGACTTGCCTTGAAACTCCGGTTTCGGGACCCATGGCGTGTGTGGCCCTGTCAGAGGCAGGTAGAGAAAGAACGGCTCTGATGGACTGCGTGCCCGTTCCCGGAGGTACGAGACAGCCCGGTCGCGAAGCGTCGGCAATACCTCTTCGATCTTCAAGCCGGGTGCGATCGGACCCGGACGCCAGAACACGCCTCGAGGCTTGTCCTGACCTGGCGTCTTTGCGGTGGGCTGCTCCGCTGTGCGCTCGTTCTCGATGTAGACGTAAGGCTCCATGTCGAGCGACGCAGGGATGCCGAAGTACCTGTCAAAGCCGTGGTCGACGGGGCCGGGCCGCAGGGTCCCGGCATAGTCCACCTTCTCCGCATTACCCAGACCAAGATGCCATTTG
>DASQEG010000080.1:0-5059 GCA_035633775.1 Bryobacteraceae bacterium | reverse complement strand
CGCTGTCCCGGCTACGCTTCCCGCCGGTCCGTTGGTGAAATCGTTCAGCGGTGTGCCGTCCAGCAGATACATGTTGGCCCGGGGCTCCTGACCGTTGATGCTCATGGCCAGACCGTGAGCGACCGCTGAACCGCCGTCGCGATGCGGGAACGGGATCACGCCCGGCTGCAGTAGAGAAAGGTCGGTCCAGTTCCGCCCATTCAGCGGCAGTTCCCGCAATGCTTCTCCTGCGACCAGATAGCTCAGTTCGGAGGTGCTGATGTTCACGCCGGGCGCCTGCGCCTCGACCGTTACCTCCTGGCCCTCGGCGCCCAGTTCCAGAGCCAGGTCGAGCGTCGCTGTTGCCCCGATCGTCAGGTCGATACCTTTGCGCACCAGCGGACGAAAGTTTGGCCGTTCCGCGCGGACTTCATACGTTCCGGGCGATAGTGCGGCAATCGTGTACCGGCCATCCGGGCCGGTTCGTGTTTCGCGAACAGTTCCCGTGTCCGTCTGCCGCGCTGCCACTTTTACTTCGGTCAGGACGGCCCCACTGGGGTCCCGAACAGTGCCCGTCAAATTCGCAGCGGTCTGCGCCTGCAGGCCTGCCGAAAGCGCGACAGAGGCCAGAACTACACGTGAAAGCAAAACATAACCTCGATTTCCCAAGGGTAAAGGACGACGGCGGAGGGACGAAGGTTAGCGTCCGTTATACTACGCTGCAATATGGCAACTCCTGAGCAGCGCGGCCTTACGGCCGTGGAGTGGACGATCTGCGCTGTCGCTGCGCTGGGATTTGCCTTCGACATCTATGAACTGCTGATGCTGCCACTGATCGTCGGGCCCGCTCTGATGGACCTGGGCGGAATCAAGCCCGGATCGCCCGAGTTCAACCAATGGGTCGGTCTTCTGTTCTATGTGCCAGCGCTGGCCGGCGGCATCTTTGGACTGCTGGGCGGGTATCTCACCGACAGGTTTGGCCGGCGCAGCGTTCTGGTCTGGAGCATCCTCCTTTATGCTTTCTCGGCGCTTGCCGCAGGTATGGCGACTTCGCCGGAGATGCTGCTGCTGTTCCGTTGCACGACGTTCGTCGGAGTGTGCGTCGAGTTCGTAGCGGCCGTGGCATGGCTGGCGGAGTTGTTTCCCGATCCGCAGCGGCGGGAAGCGGTTCTCGGTTATACGCAGGCGTTCTCTTCAGTGGGCGGCCTTCTGGTTACGGGCGCCTACTATCTCGCAGTCACGTATGCAAACTCCCTCCCCGCCATCTATGGCGACCATGAGGCCTGGCGCTACACCCTCATCTCGGGCGTAATTCCGGCTATCCCTCTGATCGTGATCCGGCCGTTCCTTCCCGAATCGCCCGCGTGGCAAGCCAAGAAATCCGCGGGCACCCTTAAACGGCCCAGCTTCGCCGAGCTGTTTTCGCCACAGCTCCGGCGCACAACCATCGTGAGTGCGGTTATGTTTGCCTGCAGCTACGGCGCGGCGTTCGGCGCGATACAGCACATCCCGCGCATTGTGCCCGGCATCCCCGAAGTGGCCAGCTTGTCGCGTCCAGCACAGCAACAGGTAGTCAGCACCGTCCAGTTCTGGCAGGAGGTTGGTGGACTTGCCGGGCGATTTGTTCTGGCTGCCCTCGCCGTGCGAATTGCAAGCCGCCGCGGATTGTTGCGGATGTTTCAGGTTCCCGGGCTTGTTCTCCTGCCGCTTGTGTTTCTCTTCCCCGCGACTAACGATGTGAACACTCTGAAGTGGGGCATCTTCGGAGTGGGCCTGCTCACGGTGGCGCAGTTCAGCTTCTGGGGCAACTATTTGCCGCGCGTCTACCCGACGCATCTGCGCGGCACAGGTGAGAGCTTTGCGGCTAACATTGGCGGTCGGATGGTGGGTACGTTCATGGCCGTCGTGACTACGCAATTGGCTTTGACGATGCCGGGCAGCTCGCCTGCCGTGAAGCTGGCCTATGCAGCAGCGCTGGTCGGCTTCAGCGTCTATGCCCTGGGACTCGCGGCCAGTTTCTGGTTGCCCGAACCTGCACGTGAAGAACTTCCGGAGTAAATAACATATACATGGCCTACAGACCAAGCGGCTTTCATTCCGTAACTCCCTACCTGATCGTCAAAGGCGCCCGCACGCTCATTGAATTCCTAAAAACGGCGTTCGAAGCTGAGGAGATCTCAGTCCACAGCACTCCGGACGGCAGCTCCATCATGCACGCGCAGATCCGGATCGGGGACTCAATGCTGGAGCTTTCGGACGGCAGCGGCCAGTGGCAACCGATGACGTCCGCACTGCACCTCTACGTTGAGGATGTGGATGCGACGTACAAGCGGGCCGTGGACGCAGGCGCCCGCTCACTTCGGTCACCCACGTTGGAGTTCTACGGCGACCGTGCTTGTGAGATCGTGGATCCGGCAGGGAACTACTGGTTCCTCGCTACTCATGTCGAGGACGTCACTGACGAAGAGCTGGCGAAGCGCATGAGCAAGATGAAGAAGTAGCGTCAATCACGCGCTGAGGACGATCTTCCCGAAATGTTGTGCCTCAGCCATGGCGTGCAGTGCCTGAGGAAGTTCCCCGAAGGAAAAGGTGCGATCGACAACCGGTCGCACCTCATGCGCGTCCATCACCCCAAGCATCTCCTCAAACATCGCTCGTGACCCTACCAAGATGCCCTGCAGCCGCAGATTGCGCATGAGCAGCGGCACGAATGCGATCTCGTCGTTCCCACCCAGGACTCCGATCACGTGAATCTTGCCGCCGGGCCGCACAGCGCGCATCGATCGCGTCAGCGTTCCCGAGCCTCCTACCTCGACGACGTGATCCACACCACTCCCACCTGTGATCTCTCGTGCCGCCTTGTCCCAGTCAGGCGTAGTTTTGTAATCGACTCCGGCTTCGGCACCCATCGCACGCAGCCGCTCCAGCTTCTCAGGCCTGCTCGACGTCGCGACTACACGAGCATCCATCAGTGCAGCGAACTGAAGCGCGAACACGGATACACCGCCGGACCCCTGCGTCAACACCCACTCGCAGGCGCCAACCTGGCCTTCGGTGACGAGTGCATGCCATGCAGTCACGCCAGCACATGGAAGTGTCGCGGCTTCTTCGTACGTGAGGTACTCGGGCAGGCGGACAAGACCGGATTCGTCAAAGACTACGTACTCGGCCGCTACGCCATCGATACTGCCGCCGAGCGCTGATCGAAGCGCCGCCTCATCAGGCTCATGGTCGATCCACTTCTGCATGAAGGCTCCTGCAACGCGGTCGCCTGGTGCGACACGCGTCACATCGGACCCGCAGGCGACCACTTCGCCTGCTCCGTCGGACAAGGGGACGATCGGGCGGCGCAGCTTCGGGTTGTACTCGCCACGGACCACCATAAGGTCGCGGTAGTTCAGCGACCAGGCTTTCATTCGCACGAGGACCTGACCGGGGCCGGGTTCGGGATCGGGACAATCCATATGTTGGAGCTGATCGATGCCGAACTCAGCAATTTGCCACGCTTTCATACCCGGCGATTGTAGCGGCTGCCCGGAGTCCTACACTGAAGACATGTCCTTCGCGGGCAAACGGGTGTTGTCGCTGGAGAGCCGGCGTGCCGCTGAGACTGCGGAACTGATTCGCCGGAATGGCGGCATCCCGGCCGTGGCTCCTTCGATGCGCGAGGTTCCGCTGGACGCAAATCCCCAGGTGTTGGAGTTCGCCGACCGACTGGAGCGCGGTGACTTCGATGCCGTGATCTTCACAACCGGCATCGGAGCCCGGCATCTGGCGGAGATCATCGAGCTTCGGCACGCGCCGGAGTGGCTACCTGAGCAATTGCGCAAAGTGGCCGTGATTGTCCGTGGCCCAAAGCCTTCAGCGGTGATGCGCGAGTGGAAAGTGCCTGTGGCAGCAAACGCACCCGAGCCGAACACGTGGAGGGAACTCGTCGGTATCCTCGAGGATCGTACGGAACGCCGGATCGCAGTCCAGCTCTTCGGGCGACCGCAGCCGGAACTGACGCAGAGTCTTCAGGCGCTCGGGGCGGAGGTGACGGAGGTGCCCGTTTATGCGTACCAGCTCCCTGAGGACCTGGGTCCCTTGAGGGAAGCGGCCAGTGACCTCGCTCGCCGGCGCTTCGAAGTCTCGCTCTTTACCACGGGGCAGCAGGTGGTGCACCTGTTGCAGATCGCTCGGGAGATGGGGCTCGATCAGCCGGTTAGAGACGGGCTCGCCCGTACCGTGATCGCTTCGATAGGGCCGACTACGACGGAGACTCTGCGGGAGTATGGCCTGGCACCTGACCTCGAGCCGTCACATCCCAAACTCGGCATGCTCGTGAAGGAAACGGCCGAGCGCGCCTCCGAACTGCTCGAAAGGAAGCGTGCCTGATGCCCCCGCCTTCCGAGGAAAAGAGCCTTCTGCGAAGGTTTAGTGACTACTCGCAACTAGCTTTCGCGCTTCCCACTGCGACAGTTGTCGGCTACGCGATCGGCTACTACGTCGACAAGTGGCTCGGCACTACATTTTTCTGGCTTGTCTTTTTGTTGATTGGTATCGCAGCCGGCCTGCTTCAGGTCGTCCGCACCGTCAATCGTGATAAGAGCTGACTTCCAGGCGGTGATACCGCGGCTCTATCGAACCATGGCGGCTCTGGGCGTGGGGGGAACGATCGGCGCAGCCCTGATGGCGGGCAAACCCGGTGCGACCGGCTTCGCCGTCGGCGCGGTCTTCTCGGTCGCGAACTTCTGGTTCTGGCACCGGCTCGTCGCGGCGATCGGCAGGACGGAAGGGGAGGCGAACAAAGGATCCGTCGTGCTGTTCGCCGGACGATACGGCGTTTTCGCAGCAGCTCTGTATGTTATACTTCAATACTTTGAGGCCAATTTATCCGCCGCGCTCGCCGGCATATTCGTGGCGGTCGCCGCAGTCCTGGTGGAAATCCTCATCGAACTGATCTATGGAACATGAACTCTGGATAACCGCGCTGTTTAACCAGTACCTTGCAGGTGTTGGCAACGCGATCCTCCAATTGTTCGGACAGCACGCACGCAACCCGGATAAGCCGTGGGCCAACTTTATGACCATGCAGATC
>DASQEG010000079.1:0-2529 GCA_035633775.1 Bryobacteraceae bacterium | reverse complement strand
GCGCCTACAGGCGTAGCGTTTACTCATGGTACGGATGCCGGCGGGTCCGCAATCTCTCCGGACGGGGGCACACTGGCTTTTGTTGCGGAATCTGAAGGCACGTCGAGGTTGTGGATACGCTCGATGAGCTCAATCAAAGCTCGCCCTCTAATCGGAACAGAGGGCGCCCACCACCCATTCTGGTCGCCCGACAGCCGTTCGGTCGGATTCTTCACACGAGGAAAGTTGAAAAGGGCCTCCTTAACGGGAGAGGCGCCTTTGTCACTCTGCGATGCACCCCTGGGTCGAGGCGCATCGTGGAGTTCGCGCGGGCTGATCGCGTTTGCGCCGGCGCCGGGAGCGAGTTTGCATGTTGTCTCAGAGCAGGGTGGAGCTTCCAGGAAAATGACACGCCTCAATGCCGAACTTCAGGAGAACGCGCATCTCTGGCCGTATTTCCTTCCGGACGGACGTGACTTTATATACCTTGCACGAAGCTCGAACCCTGAGAACACTGCGATATACCTGTCCACCATCGATGAAGCAACCGGGGATGTCGCGGCACGTAAACGCCTGCTCACCTCTACTTCGAACGCTGTCTATAGCGAAGACGGAAGTTCCGGGCAAGGTCACCTGCTGTTCGTGAGAGATGGCAAACTCCACGCGCAGCCGTTTGAAAGCTACAGCAAGAAACTAAGCGGAGCCTCGCGCCTCATCGCCGATCAGGTTGGCTTCTGGTCGAACATGGGACTGGCCAACTTCTCTGTTTCCAGGACAGGCGTGATCGCCTATTCTAGTGCCGGCTCCGATGTGACGTCCGTTGCGTTGGTCAGCCGCGAAGGCCGGACACTCTCACACCCTGCTGGTCCGGATTCATGGTTCAGCCCTAAGCTTTCCCGCGATGGCAAGTTGATCGCGATTGCTCGAACGGAGTCTTTGTCCGGACGATCGAGCTTGTGGCTGGTGGACTTGTCTCGTGGTGGACTCTCTAGGCTGACGACGAGCCCGGGTCGCGATGGCTCACCGGTGTGGTCGCCGGACGGCGGCCGCATAGTCTTTCTCTCCGTCCGAGGCGGCCCGTTCGCTCTGTTCTCCAAGAGCGCCAACGGTTCCGGTGCGGAGCAATTGATCGGGAGGCGGGAGGGTTCGCTGGTACCGTTCGACTGGTCCAGTGATGGCCGACGGCTATTAGTCGGGGAGTACACCTCGAACAGCCGCCTCGACGTATGGATTTGGCCGCTAACCGGATCGGAGAAGCCGCATCCCTTGCTGGCCACTCCAGCGGATGAGTTGGAGGCTCAGTTCTCCAACGATTCTCGTTGGATCGCATTTACCTCAGATGAATCCGGGAGAGACGAAGTGTACGTCCAGTCAGCGGTGTACGGAAATGCCCAGCGGGCGCAGACGCAGACGGTCCATAAGCGGCAGGTTTCGACCGCAGGCGGCGGTCAACCCAAGTGGCGGGCGGATGGGAAGCAAATCTTTTATAGATCCGCGGCTGGGGTGCTCACGTCGGTGGACATCCGGACGACCGCATCGGGACTCGTGTTCGGGACTCCCCAGCCGCTCTTCCCACTCCCGGGTACACCCCAGTTCCGAGGGACATACACATACGACAGCTCGGCCGATGGGCAGCGATTTGTGATCCTGTCACCAATCGGAAGCGGTGACGCTTCCATAACAATTCTCACGAGCTGGTGACGAACGGCAGATGTACCAGCCTCCGCCGGGTAGGTGTGCAGAGGCAGTTGAGTGTCGGAGGGTGTTCAACCGGCAGGCAGGTAAGCTGAATCGTGTGGGCCCCGCTCAGCGCAACTTGAGCCCGTCGTCAAGATGGAGCAGGACTTTCTTCAGCAGCGAAGCGCAGCCGCACGTATTGTCGATGTGTCGGTGGATGCGGTCGGCACCAACGCCATCGTTCCTGCTCCATCTCGGGGCGTTCGCCGGATGGATACTGGCGAGAGTGATTACCGATCTTGCGTCCATGGGATCTGCTCCCGTTCATCCTGCTCACGATCTTCGTATCCATGGAAGGCGTGATTCTCGCTCTGTTCGTCCTCATGAACCAAAACCGGATGAGTCGGCGCGCCGAGCAGCGGGATCACCTGCACTTCTAATCGACTTGCTCGCTGAGAAAGAGGTCACCACAGTGCTGCAGCTACAGCATCGCCTCATGTTGCACCTTGACATGTCAGAACTCGCACACAATCCGGAAATCCAGCAACTTGCCGAAGAAACCGCGGTTGCGAAACTCGCGAATGCGCTGATAGAAAAGCTGCCGGAAGAGCAGAGCACGTCAATGCACGTTCCTGCAGATTACCATGCCTGTTGGCGCGCCACGCGTCGCTGGGCGGCTAGTCGGGACAGGATTACTCCTGCTAAGTCCTTAGCGTTCTATCGGGAGTGCCGCGGCGGCGAAATCTAGGCAGCACATCGGTGCTGATTCCGCGGCACTTTCGATAGGGGCGACTTGAAGGGAGTGGCCACACGCCGTGCTATGGAGCTACTACCGTTTTCCTTTTGCAACGAACAGCTTGCAATAAGAAGCAG
>DASQEG010000078.1:0-1884 GCA_035633775.1 Bryobacteraceae bacterium | reverse complement strand
CGCGGCTACGAACTTGATCGCCGAAAGGAAGCAGGCCGACCAACCGGCAGCGAAGAGTTGCTCGGGATTTGTACCGGCTCCGGATGTGCCCGGATCCGACAACCTGAGTTCGAGGCGCCCGTCGTCGGTTCGGGACGACCCGCCGTCGCGGCCTCCTGTCGTGTGCGCCTTGGCTGTGTAGAGGATCTTCTCGAGTGTCATGATACTAACTCCTTTGGGTTTGATAACAGTCACGGGTCTCTCGGTCCGATAGTTCTCGCTGCCGTCGAACCTTTGTCTCTCAAGGGTGCGGTCATGTGCTCTGCTGGACTTCTACATCGGCGGAGCTGCCGATCTGCGGCAGCGAATTGGCAAGCACCGTCGCAACGACACGTGCAACATTCCCATCTCCAACCGGTGACGTCTTCCCGTCGCCGAGGGCTATCTCATCTGATTCGAATCTCTCACCCTATTCGAGGTGAATAGCAAAAAGCCTTTCGAGAAACACTGTCGGCCGCACATGAACAACCGGTGGCCCCGACAGCCATTGCAACTTGTGCTGCGGGCTCGCCCTTTCACTAACGCTCATTTGTGACACGGTCATCTGCGATTACTCACGAACGCCCGAACGCCGTGTTTGATCGCACCGCCACCGTATTGACCGCGGCCGCGAGATAGTCATCCGAATTGACATGCCGAAGAACATCGCTTCGCAGGCCGCGTTCACACGGACCCAACGGCTTGGGACTTAACTGTCGATATGCCGTCTCGGTGAGACGTTCCGTGCGTCAGATGGCGTTTGGTAGACTTGCGGTTGACGCTCCACGTTCAGCCATGATCGCAGTCTACGAGTGCACTGACTTCGCCGCGGAACTGTGCGGAACGGACCACTCGAGCGTCGACATCACGATTTTCCCCGGTCTGCGCTTCGCGAGATTTCCGGCATAAGCGTCACTGGCCGAGGAGACTGGCACTACACTGTCCAGCGCCGGCTGGAGTTTCCGCGCCTGCAAGAGTTTGGTCACTTCTTCCAGTTGCCGTTTGTCGGGCTCGAAGATAAAGAACGCGCCTCGAACACGCTCTTCCTCTGCCCGCTTGCTCTCGACGGCGACTGTTATCATCCGACCGCCCTGCTTCAATAGCGGCCACGAGCGTTGCATAACCTGAGGCCCAACCGTGTCGAAGACGAGATCGATGTCATGAACGGAGTCCTCAAACGGCGTACCCCGATAGTCAAGTGCCTCGTCGGCTCCGAGCGATTTCACGAACTCGATGTCGTTGGCCGATACCGTGGTGATTACATGGGCGCCGTGCATGTGAGCGAGTTGAACGGCGAACATACCGACCGCGCCCGCTCCGCCATGTATGAGCACGCGTTCGGCACGCTGGAGTCGACCGCGGTCAAACAACCCTTGCCAGGCAGTCAGGGCGCTGATGGGCACCGTAGCCGCCTCCTCATGGCTTAGCGGCTCCGGCTTGTGGGCGATCCACTCGGGCCTGGTCACGCAGTACTCGGCCAGGGCGCCTTCAGCAAACCAGTCGCTCATTCCGTAAACATCCTGGCCGACAGCGAAGTCCCTGACGCCATCTCCGCATTGCAGGATCTCACCGGAGAATTCATGTCCGAGCACGGGTGCAGTGCGTGGCCCCCCGTCTCTGGTGTGGGATGTTCCGTACCAGAGTAGTTCCGTCGGCGTCACCGCCACCGCGCGAACGCGTACCAAAACCTCACCGGTCTGCGGCTCTGGTCGAGGCATCTCCTCCTCGATCAACAAGGGCTGTGGGGAGGACGTTACAAGGCGAAGGGCTTTCATAAGTTCACCAGCTGTTCTTTTCTCGACCACCGTAGCGATAGCAGGTTAGCTGCCAACCTGGCTTCACTCAGCAACAAGTGCCCGCAACCCA
>DASQEG010000077.1:0-2001 GCA_035633775.1 Bryobacteraceae bacterium | reverse complement strand
CGCCCCTGTGTCGATCGACACAATATCGCCGGTCCGGAACACCGTCCTGGCAGAGGGCATCCCGTGCACCACCTGTTCGTTGACCGATGTGCACAGCACCCACGGATACTTCGAACCGGCCGATTGCGTCCAGTAACCCTTGAACGCCGGAACCGCGCCCGCATCGGAGATCATCCGGGCCGCCTCAACCTCCAGATCCATCGTGGTGGCACCTTCGACTACCATTGGCGACAACCGCTGCAGCACGTCGTATACCAGCAGCCCGGCTTTCCGCATCTTCTCGAGCTCGCTGGGACTCTTGCGAACGATCATCAGGCCTTAGCCGGCACTCCTGCGTCCACGAATTCGGCCCGCCCGCGGCGTGAATCCTTCGTAGTGCCGCATAATCAGCTGTGCCTCGATCTGATTGACCGTATCCATCGCCACACCGACCACGATGAGCAGCGAAGTGCCTCCGAAGAAGAAGTTCACCCCGAGGCCGTCGAGCAGCCAGCGCGGGAAATACTGATCGATCCAGCCGCCGACCAGCGGCAGCCGCTGCAGCTTGATTCCTGAGATCATGATCTGCGGAATTAGCGACAGGATGGCGAGATAAAGCCCGCCGACGACGGTGATACGCGTCAGAATGCGGTTCATGTACTCGGCCGTATTCCGGCCAGGCCGGATGCCCGGGATGAAGCCGCCGTACTTCCGCATGTTGTCTGCTGCTTCGTTCGGGTTGAAAATGATCGACACGTAGAAGAAGCAGAAGAAGATGATCAGCGCCGTAAACAGGAGGTAGTACAGCGGTGACGCGCCGCTCAGGGCTTCGAGCATACCGCTGAGGTACTGGTTGTTGCGCACTGCCTGCCACTGCAGAAACATCTGCGGAAAGCTCAGCAGTGAGCTGGCGAAAATGACCGGGATTACGCCCCCTGCGTTCACCTTCAGCGGCAGATGGGTGCTCTGGCCGCCCATCATCTTGCGGCCCACCACGCGCTTGGCGTACTGCACCGGGATGCGGCGTTCCCCGCGTTCCACAAGGATGATGAACGCGACCACGGCGATCATCATCAGCACAATTATCAGCACCTGGAACAGGTTCCAGTCGCGCACCACGAACACGCGCGTCCACATCTCGGTGATCGCGCTCGGCAGGCCCACGACGATGCCGGCGAAAATGATCAGCGACATGCCGTTTCCGATGCCGCGCTCGCTGATCTGCTCGCCGAGCCACATAATGAACGCCGTGCCCGTCGTCAGGCTCAGCATCGTCATGATGATGAAGCCAAATCCCGGGTTGAGCACGAAGTTGCCTTCCGAGTTCTGCAGCATGCTCGCGATCGCGAAGCTCTGCATGAACGCCAGGCCGACTGTCAGATAACGAGTCCACTGCGTGATCTTCCGCCGCCCAAGTTCGCCCTCCTTTTGCAGCTTCTCGAGCGTGGGAACCACGACCGTGAGGAGCTGAAGGATGATCGACGCCGTGATGTAGGGCATGATGCCCAGAGCAAACACGGTCAGCCGGCGGAAGGTGCCGCCGGAGAAAAGGTCGAGAAATCCGAGAAACGAGCCGGCGTTCTGCCGCACGTATTCTTCAAACCGGAGTGCGTCGACTCCGGGCGTCGGAATATGCGCGCCAAGGCGGTAGATCGCCAGCAGTCCCAGCGTAAACAACACGCGGTTCCGCAGATCCGGAACCCGGAACACATTGGCGATCGCTTCAAAGAACTTGTTCATTCTTGAGATTCCGTTCGGGGCTGTCGCGGCCCCGATTCTGCTTTAAGCCTTCGCTTCGCCGACCAGCAGAGCTTTTCCGCCAGCCGCCTCAATCTTCTGCCTTGCCGAAGCCGAGAACAGGTGCGCGGTGACAGTCACGGCTCGCGTCAGCTCGCCATCACCCAGGATCTTCAGACCGTCCTGGAGCTTGTTCACTGCACCGAGTTTCTCGAGCGTCTCGAAATCGAACGTATCGCCCTCGAGTTCGCCCAGCCGGCCCACATTGATGACCGTGTATTCCTT
>DASQEG010000076.1:0-2307 GCA_035633775.1 Bryobacteraceae bacterium | reverse complement strand
AGGACGTGCGTCTCCCCAGTGCTGTAGTTCCACACAGTACCCGGCGTGCCAGAGCGCGGCAAAGTTCGCATGAATTGAAGCACCGCTCCCGGATGCTGTTGGATGTGGACGTCGAGCATCTTCCGGCGGTCGGACTGCGGGTCGGTGTACGTTTCATTCCAGCGCACGCCCGAAGCCATCTGGAGGAGGTTTCGTACGGAAACGCCGTCGTAGGCGGTGCGTGCAAGCTGCGGCAGATATCTCGTCACCTGATCGTCAAGGCTCCTGACGTGGCCGTCTCGGACAGCAGCTCCCAGCAGGGTGGACGTGATTGATTTGGCTATCGACCAGGACACCCACCGACTGCGTTCTGTGTTTCCGAGCCGGTACCGCTCAAGCGCAATCCTGCCGTTCTTCAGGACCAGCAGACCCGCAACGCGGTTCAATTCCATGTATTCGTCCAGAGTGACTGTCCTCCCAAATGAGGAGAACGAAAGTGATCGGATGGGCTGCGCCACCTCCGTCAATGCGTATGTTGACCCGTGAAGGACGGTTGCCGAAGGAAAGAGCCTGTCGATGTGACGGAACGTGTCGGCCTGAGTCGCCAGGTCCAGCGAGCCGTTGTACACATCGCGGACCGAAACAGCTCCCGCAAGCGATAGAGCCGTGACTCCAATCCACAGCACGCGGGTGTGGGCAGTTCCCTGCACGTTCGGAAGACTACAAAAGTTGTGTAGTCGGTTTCGGAACTCGGTACAACCCTGGCGTGCAGTGCTGGCGCGCCATGCGTCCACCGTTAAACCACTCCGGAGACTTGCCGGCCAGGCTCTACTGCAAGCAGGGCCTGTGAGAGGAATTTGACCCGATGATACGTACAACCCTGGCTGCTGTCGTAGTCGCGTTGCTGCTCGCCGCCGACGAGTATCGCGGGCAGCGGGAGCGGCTGGTCCGCGATTCGATGGAGGCGCGGGGCATACGCAGTCAGGCGGTATTGCGCGCCATGCGCGACACTCCGCGACACGAGTTCATGCCCGCTGAGGTCCGGAAGTTTGCTTACGAGGATCGTCCGGTCCCGATCGGGCATGAGCAAACGATCTCACAGCCATCCCTGGTCGCTTTCATGACCGAAACGCTGGACGTCACCAAACAGCACCGTGTCCTTGAAATAGGAACTGGCTCGGGTTATCAGGCGGCGGTGCTTGGGGCCGTGGCAGGGGAGGTCTATAGCATTGAGATCGTTCCGGAGCTGGCCCGTTCTTCGACAGAGCTACTAAAGCGGCTCGGGCACAAGAACGTGTTTACGCGTCTGGGCAACGGATATCTGGGATGGCCGGAGAAGGCGCCCTTCGACCGGATCATTCTTACCGCAGCGCCGCCGGAGTTACCCCAGGCGCTCGTGGATCAGTTGAAGCCGGGCGGGAAGTTGCTCGCACCTGTCGGCAAGAGTCCCCTTGAGCAGGAGTTGCTCCTGGTCGAGAAATCGAACAATGGCAAGATCACGAAGCGCTCGGTTCTGCCCGTCCGGTTCGTACCCATGGTGCAGCAGCCCGCGGCCGCCCGCTAAACAGAACGAGAGCCTCCCTTCGCGGAAGATTTTAGGGGCTACTTGCGCGGCTTTGAAGCTTTGACCTGACTGCACTCCAAAGCCTGCACGGCCGCAAGCAGGCTCATCGCAAGCACAACCACAGCCGCGCAATACTGCAGCGCCATGGAACGTGCTGAAGCGCGAATGGAATCGGCAGTCCAGACCAGCGCCGGCTGGCCCCCGCTGAACTGCACCAGGTCAGCATCGGTCATGGCGGGCCGCGTACGGCGATACTCCGCAGCTACCTGTGTGTACTCTGTCCCGGCCGCGATGCGTTTCCCGTCGTAACCTACGCTCTGTCGGGAAGCAGTATCGTTGTACACAAAATAGAGAACCGACCCGGCAATCAGTGAGACAGCACTCAACCCGGCCCAGATGTTCGCGTGCTTCTTCTGCTTGTAGGCACGGAATGCGAGCGTTAGAAGCCCGACCATAACCGCGATTGCGAAGGTCACGAACTTCACGATCGAGGTGTCCGGTCCACTTATGTCCCCCGGCGGCGGAAACAAGAATGTGCTGGTAGTCGCAACGATCCAGATCCCGCCACGCGAGAGTGTCCCCCACTGCTTCTTCATGGGACCGGGATGTCCCAGGTCTCGAGCTTCTTTCCGCTCCCCACCGTGATGTCAACGGGATCGCTTTTCAGACTCGTCTGCGGCTTGCGTGCCACCGCGACG
Source organism: Bryobacteraceae bacterium (assembly GCA_035633775.1). Taxonomy (GTDB): domain Bacteria; phylum Acidobacteriota; class Terriglobia; order Bryobacterales; family Bryobacteraceae; genus JAWXCM01. The sequence goes on along the minus strand of DASQEG010000076.1, from coordinate 66 downwards.
TAAATGCCCGGAGCCAATTCCCATTTGGACGGACTCGTGAGCCGTGGAAACGGGCGGGGCTCGTAA
>DASQEG010000075.1:0-4065 GCA_035633775.1 Bryobacteraceae bacterium | reverse complement strand
ATGGGGGATGAGCCCGGAAGTGGCGCAGCACCTCGGGACCGTCCGCGACCGGTAAGTTCAAGTCGAGAAGCATGACGTCGGGACACGGTGCAGCACCTGGCGTTCCGATGCCCAGTACGTACTGGATGGCCGCACCGCCGTCGTTTACCACGTGCAGCAGATGCTGAATCCGATGCTCGGCTAAAGCGTTCCGCACCAGCAGAATGTCCGCCTGATTATCTTCCGCGAGCAGGATATTAAGAGGTTTCAAGCGGCCTCCATCCGAGGCAGAGCAAAGTGAAACGTCGCCCCGCTATTACGAGCACTGCTGGCCCAGATGCGTCCGCCGTGCCGCTCCACAATACGTTTGCAGATTGCCAGGCCAATGCCAGTTCCGGGATACTCGTCTTTATGCAGCCGCTTAAACAAGCCGAAAATATTAGCTGCATACTGCTGGTCAAATCCAATGCCGTTATCGCGCACTGAGACTGTCCAGTGATCAGGGTCCACGGCGACTGAGATATGTATGCGCACAGGCTGATCCATCATCCGGTATTTCAACGAATTTGCAAGCAGGTTCTGGAACACGTGTGCCAGCTGGCGTTCATCGCCCCGCACCGTTGGAAGAGGATCGGCGGAGATGATCGCACCAACATCCTCAATTCGATTCCTCAGTACGTCCATTGCGTCCTCCAGGCACAGGGACAAGTCGGCCGAGCCGAGGGCAGGTGAATTATCTGCATGCACCGTGCGCGAGAATTCCAGGAGATCGCGAATCAGCGACTCCATCCGGGAGACCCCCTGACGCACAAATCCCGCGTACTCCCTGGCGTCCTGATCCTCATTCGCGAAACGTCGAACCAGCTGCTGCGCATAGATGGTTACCATCCGTAGAGGTTCCTGCAGATCGTGGCTGGCGGCAAACGCGTACTCCTCGAGGTCGTGGTTTGTGCGCGTGAGGTTCTCGTTCGCCAGACGCAGATCCTCTTCTGCGCGCTTGCTCTCGGTGATATCGCGTGTGGAGCCTGCCACTGCCTCGATTGCACCCTCGCCCGAGAACACCGGCACGAAAACATAGTCGTAAAACCGTAGCTCTCCTGCCGCATTTGTGAACGGAGTCTGATCCCGCAACGGCTCCTTCGTCTCGATTACCAGCTGAATTTGGTTCTGGAGCTTCGAAGCCAGCTCGGGCGGGTAGCCGAGTTCGAAGAAGTTGCTGCCGACCGCCTCTTCGAACTGCCTTCCGCACGCGGTAAGCAGTGCCTGATTCATGTATACAAAGCGCCCGTTAAGGTCGAACAGGTAGACAAAATCGGCAATGTTCGACAGCGCGGTGTCAAACAAGCGTCTTTGCCGTTCGGCCGCTGCTCCGGCTCTGCGGATCTCGTCCTCGCGCGAGAGCTGATCGCGCAGGCGCGCAAGTTCGACGTTGTTTCGAACGCGGGCCAGGAGTTCTTTAGCCCCGAACGGCTTCACAAGGTAGTCGTCCGCTCCCGCTTCGATGCCCTCGACGCGTGCATCCTCACCGGCGCGGGCTGACAGGAGGATGACCGGCAGAGTGCGCGTCTTCTCATCCTGACGTAACGCAGCAAGAAGACCGAAACCGTCGAGTTCCGGCATCATGACGTCAGAGAGCACCAGCTCGGGCCGTCGCTCCGTAGCAGCGCGGAGCGCCTCTGCGCCATTCTCAACCGCCTCTACCGTGTATTCAGCCGCCAGCAGCCGCTTCACGTACTCCCGCATATCGGCGTTGTCGTCCGCGAGCAGAATACGTGGCCGCTCCGGGTCAGCATCCTCGGCCGGGTGCGTGCCGAGCGCACCAGCGGCGTCCTGTTTCGTTTCCGGTATCCACCGGAGCATCTCTTCGAGGAATGCAGTGGCGCTGCTGGCGGGCAGGGACGAAGGGTAATGCGCAACACTCACCTGATCTGCCGGGAGATGGGCCGTTCCAAACGGGATGGACACTGCGAACCGGCTCCCCACGCCCACCTCGCTTTGCACAGCAACAGTCCCACCATGCAGCCTTACCAGCTCCTGCACGAGAGACAGGCCGATGCCGGTCCCTTCGTATGTGCGGCCGCGTGCCTCGTCGACTCGATAGAAGCGCTCAAACAATCGGGACAAAGCCGGTGCCGGTATTCCGGTACCTGTGTCTGAAACCGAGAGCTCCGCCGTGGTCTCGTGCTCGCGCAAACACACGCGGATCCCACCTTCGAATGTGAACTTGAACGCATTTGAAACAAGGTTCAGCACCACCTTCTCCCACATCGAGCGATCGATGTAAACAGGCTGCGACAGAGGAGGGCAGTCAACGATCAATTCGATGCCCGCTTTCTCAGTTGCGGATCGGAAAACACTGCTGAGATCGGTTGTGTACGCGGAAAGGTCCGTCTGCTGGAAATTGGCTCGGGCGCGTCCAGCCTCAATCCGGGAGAAGTCAAGCAACGCGTTAACCAACCGGAGCAATCGAAGGCCATTCCGGTAAATTAGGTCAACTTCACTACGCGTCGCTGTTACGCTCTCGTTACCTCGGGCAAGCACTTCCTCCAGCGGCCCGAGCATTAGCGTTAATGGTGTCCGGAACTCGTGACTGATGTTGGAGAAGAACTGTGTCTTGGCCCGGTCCAGAGCGGCAAGGGATTCGGCGCGCCGGCGTTCCTCCTCATACGCGCGCGCACTGGCAATTGCAGTCGCGAGTTGGCCTGCCACAAGGTCATAGAAACTGCGGTAAGCTCCATCGAGAGGCAGGCGTGCGCTGACACCGGCTACGAGAACACCGGCGTTGCGATTGAGACCCGGACGTTGAAACGGCAGGACCAGAGCCTTCACAGGCGGCTCGTCATACGGTCCACAGGAGGAGAGTCCGAGGCGGCCGGCAAACTGCTCGGCAATCTGAACCTCGCCCGAATCCAGTGCCTCCTGGAGGGGCCACGCGGGCTGAGCATCTCCAACTGGAATGCGGTCAGGGCTTGCGTACGTTCCGCATTCGATTCCAGTGCTGCTGAGAAGGTCGAACTGGTTCTCCGATTCGTTCAACAGATAAACGAGCACAAACGGAAGGTCGAGCGAGTACTGCGACATAACCTCCGAGGCGAAACCGCACGCCTCTCCGACCGACGTCGCTTTAGCAGTACGTGCAGCCAGATCTCGCAATGCTTGCGTGCGCCGCTCACTCAGCATCCGTGCTGTTGTCTCGGTCACCGGGTGAAATAATCCGCCAACGCCACCGCTCTCGTCCCGAATGGGACTGAACGAAAACGTAAAGAATGTCTCCTCCAGATAGCCATTCCTGTCGAGGAACATGCGCTGATTTTCCAGATAACGCGTTTCGCCCTTCTCAGCAGATTCGAACGCCTCTCCGATCACCGGCCATGCAGAGGCCCAGCACTGCCGAAAATTCTGCCCCATCGAGTGCGGGTGCTTCGCGCCGCAAATAGGCCAATAGCCGTCGTTATAGATCTGAGTTCGGTCAGGTCCCCAGGCAACGGAGATCGGGAAATTTGAAGCTAGACAAAGGCTGACGGTCGTTCTTAAACTCTGCGGCCACCGCTCGATCGGGCCCAGAGGGGTTTGGGACCAGTCTTTCGCAGCGATGACTTTGCCCATCTCGCCGCCACCACTGAGAAACTCCGGCGCAACCATTGAGGCTGCTCTTTTAGGCGCGTTTTGCAACAACATTAATACGAATGCCTCCGGCCCGCAGCCCTAATTTCTTGACACGTGATCGCAATGTATCAAAATTTCTCCTTCGGCGACGGGCTAAGCAGACTATCAGGGTTGTCATGCACCACGGAAGTGGGGCGGGCTCTGGCAGTCCTGAGGAGGTGGCAGGCCGATCGATCTTCAGCTTGGCACTCCGGCGTCGTACGGCTGCGGTCAGGCCGACGGCTTACTTCCAGGCGGCGGATACCTTTTCGCAACATCGTCGAGCACTAGCACGGAATCCGTATTGAAGATGTCTGCTCGGTCATGTCATGACCGTCTGACAAGACGTACTCCGAAGTGTGGAAAGGAACCGAGAGAAGGCCCCGGGTAGTTGCAGTTGACAAACGCGCGCAGTTGCCGGACGAGCGTTCAATCGCTCAC
>DASQEG010000074.1:0-17620 GCA_035633775.1 Bryobacteraceae bacterium | reverse complement strand
CGACGTGTCAGCAACATCAACTCCAGTGCCACGTCCTCGGCAGCATCGGCGAGCGTCGCCACGTGAGCGTACGGCGCGACCATGAGGTGCCCCGATGTGTACGGATACAGATTAAGCAGCACGAAGCAAAGCGAGCCGCGGTGAACGATCAGGTTCTCCCGGTCATCGCCCTGCGGCTTGGAACAGAAAACGCAGCTGTCGTTTCCGCTCGCGGTGCTGATGTAACGATAGCGCCAGGGGCTCCAGAGGCGGTCCATCCTGTCGGTCTAAGCGCCGGAGGTGCCTTCCGGTTCAGTCGCCGCTGCGCTGGCTTCGGCCGGCGAATCGTTGACAAGATCCTTCAGTTCTTTGCTCGGCTTGAAGTAAGGGATACGCTTTGAGGGTACTTCGACCCGGCTGCCCGTCTTGGGATTGCGTCCGACACGGGGCTGACGCTGGCGCGTACGAAAACTGCCAAACCCGCGAATCTCGATTTTGTCCCCTGTTCTCAGAGCGCGGACAACGCTGTCAAAGATCGCCTCAACGATCACTTCCGAGTCTTTGCGCGTCATCTCGACGACGCGCGAGACCTCTTCGATCAAGTCGGCTTTGGTCACAGTTTCGATGGCTCCCCGATACCAGGATCAGTCTTCGTTCCGTCCACGGTTGTGCAGAAACTCGTCCATGTTCGAGGTAGCCGCAGCAGCCTGCCTGCTGTAGTCCTCGACGCGGCTGCGCTCGGCATCATCGGATATCGCGCGAAGGCTCAGTCCGATCTTCTTCTCCCCTTCGCTAAGCTTGATCACCTTGAAGTCGAACTCTTCCCCGATTGGCAGCCCGGACGGTTTTCTGCGATCCGGTCCGGCCGGCAGCTCCGAGTTATGGCACAGGCCTTCAACTCCGGGTGCTACTTCCACGAATACACCGAAGTTCGATGCGCGGCACACTTTGCCCCTGACGACATCACCAACCGTGTGAGAAGAAAAGAAGCTCTCCCATGCGTCAGGCTGCAGTTGCTTGACGCCGAGCGAGAGCCTCCGGTTCTGCGGGTCGATGTTCAGCACCACGGCCTGAACGATCTGACCCTTTTTCAGGATTTCGGAAGGATGACCGACACGCCGGGTCCATGACAGATCCGAGATGTGGACCAGTCCGTCGATGCCTTCCTCGATTTCAATGAATGCGCCGAAGTCCGTCAGCTTTCGCACACGGCCTTCGACCACGGAACCTATACTGTACCGATCGGCTACCGTCGTCCAGGGATCCGCCTCGAGCTGCTTCATGCCAAGAGAAATGCGCTTGTCCTTCGGCTTGACCTCGAGGACAACAGCCTCCACCTGATCACCAACGTGAACCACCTTCGCCGGATGCTTCATCCTCCGGCTCCAGGTCATCTCGGAAATGTGGATGAGACCCTCGACCCCCGGCTCCAGTTCGACGAAGGCACCATAGTCGGTCACGCTGACCACGCGCCCTATGACACGCGACTGTACGGCGTAGCGCTCTTCGGCCGTCTCCCACGGGTTTTCGGTGATTTGCTTGATGCCGAGCGAAATCCGTTCCTTGTCGCGATCGAACTTCAGCACCTTCACGGTCACGGGGTCGCCGACATGCAGCAGCTCAGACGGATGCTGCAGGCGGCCCCAGGACATGTCGCTGACGTGCAACAGGCCATCGATACCGCCGAGGTCGATGAACGCGCCGTAGTCGGTCAGGTTCTTCACCGTGCCCTGCACCACCGCGCCTTCATGCAGCGTTTCGAGCGCGGATGATTTGCGCGAGGTCTCTTCCTGCTCGACCGCCAGGCGCCGGCTGACGACCAGGTTTCCACGGCGGCGATTCAGCTTTACAACTTTGACCGGGACTTCCGTGCCGACCAGCGAATCCAGGTTGTAGACGGGCCGCGCTGCAACCTGCGAACTCGGCATGAACGCTGGAACACCAACATCTACTGTCAGGCCGCCTCGCGTCTTTGCGACAACCCGTCCTGTGATGCTTTCGCCGTCGCGCAGCGCCGCTTCAAGGACGTCCCAGGCACGAATTCCCCGTGCTTTTTCGTGCGAAAGAAGGACATATCCCTCAGGCCGTTCGCTCGAACGATCGACCATTACGTCGATGACGTCGCCGCGTGCGATCGAAACCGTCCCGTCCGGAGTACGGAACTGCTCAATGGGAACGAGGCCTTCGGACTTATACCCGAAATCTACAATGACTTCTTTGTCTGTGACGCTGAGGACCGTGCCCTTGCAGATCTCGCCCTCTGCCGGCGGAGTAAAATGCCCGTAATCATCGAGCATCTGCTCGTAATCGGCATCCTGGGGTTCGAACTGGCGATCGTCCTCATTGCCCGTCATAGAAACGTTTCTCCGTGAGCTCGTTCAACGGTTCGCAAGGGCAGCAGAGGAGACCTGACCGGGTACCCAACGATCCACATAGTCGATACAAACCATTGAAACAGCAGTAACTTCAGCAGTCTAGCCGAGCCACCTACACGAAGTCAACATGCGTTTTCCCAGCCTCGCGCCGCCGGTCCGCATTAATGATATTCTTTCCTGACCGGACAACATGTACCGACGTACGTTCCTGCAAACCGCCGCAGTTGCTGCACTTACTGGTCCTGAAGGGCTGCTGGCGCAAGCGAGGGAGAAGGCGAAGCCTCTCCACCTGCGCATCAAAGGCCTGAAGACGTTCGTCGTGAACCGCGGCGGCACAAACGCCCCGAATTATGTGTTCGTGAAGATCTACACCGACCAGGGCATAACCGGACTCGGCGAAGGATCGGTCACCAGCAAAGAAGCTACTGTGGCTGCGGCGATTCAGGAGCATGAGCGGTATCTCGTCGGCCGGGATGCCGCCGATATCGAGATGCACTGGCAGGCAATGTACCGCTGGCCCCGGTGGCGTGGAGGCCCAATTCTAAATTCCGCTATCAGCGCTGTCGAGATTGCGTTATGGGACATCCTCGGACAGGCACTCGGACAACCTGTCTGGAAGCTGCTCGGCGGTAAGGCCCGGGAGCGGGTGCAGATGTACGTGCATGCCGGAGGCAGTTCACCCGCGCAGTACGCCGCGAACTGGGCAAAGGCGAAAGAGGAGGGCTGGACAGGCTGCAAGGCAACTTTTCTGACCACGCAGCGCGACGTCATCGACCCGGTCCGTTCCGTGCGGGACGGTATTGCGAACCTGCGTGCGGTGCGTGAAGCGGTGGGAGAAGATTTTCGCATCTGCATCGACCTGCACGGGAAATCCACGCCCGCCATGGCCATCGATTTTTGCCGCCGTGCCGAGGAATTCGGTCCTTACTTTGTCGAAGAAGCAACGCAGATCGAGGACGTCGACGAACTTGCCCGCCTCCGCAGCGCGACCCGGGTACCGCTGGCGACGGGCGAACGCCTGTTCACTAAATATGGATTCGCTGAGATTTGCCAGCGGCACCTGGTTGAGTACGTCCAACCGGACGTTGTGCATTGCGGCGGCATTCTTGAGATGAAGAAGATCGCAACTCTCGCCGAGGCCCATCGGGTCGAACTCGCACCGCACAATCCGCAAAGCGAAGTCAGCACGCTGGCGTCGCTCCACGTGGACTTCTCCACTCCCAACTTTGCCATCCAGGAGATTACACACCGCGGCAACGAGCAGTACTGGAAAGACCTCTTCTACGGCGGTGGAATCAGCTACGAGAAAGGCTTTGCGCTGCCGCCAGACCGCCCGGGTCTGGGCGTGGATCTCGACGAACAGGTGGCGGCAAAACGGCCCTACCAGCCGCACAACCGGCAGCAGCTCCGATTTCCCGACGGCGGGGTTGCCGACCACTAGCGCCGGGCCGCCCCACCTTCGAGGTCCCGGCCGCGCACTCGCGCAGCCGCACGATCCAGATCTGAGATGATAGCGTCCAGCCGGCTGGGAACGGTTGATGCGCTTACTATTCCGGATGCGCACCGGCTCGAGCAAGATCCCTACCAGGGGCAACGCTACGGAGCGGAGCCTACGGTGGACTTTTGTCATCTCTCCAGGTGTAACTTCAGCAGGTGGACCCACACGAGATGGAAAGCGGACGGGACACAGCGGCAGGCCGGTATCGCCTGCTCGAACGCATCGTACCGGATGGCGAGAGCTGGCTGGCTGAGGACTTGCGGGAGCCGGGTGAGCGCGTCGTCGCAAAGGTTCTGCCAGAGACTGCGGACGTCATCGCCGCGCGCCATGCCGCCGAGTCTGCTGCCCTTCTAAACAGCAAGGCGCTCAACGTGCCGGTCGACGACGGAGAAACCGAGGAGGGACGGCCATTCCTCGTTTACCGTTGGGTGGACGGGACGAGTTTGCGACTCCTGCTGAATGAGACGGGGCCGCTGCCGTTTGGCCGCGCTGCGAACCTGATCGTTCAGCTTGGCGCGGCCGTCGCGGCGCTGCACGAGCGGAGCATGGTACACGGGGCGATCGCTCCCGATCACATCGTTGTGCAAAGGCAGGGCTCCGCCGAAAGGCTCATCCTATTGAATGTCGGTGCATTCCGGGTATCCGGCCAGACGAGCGTGTCGCCCGCTTATCTCGCGCCGGAGCAGTTGGCCGGCAATCCGGGACCAGCAAGCGACTTGTGGAGCATAGCCACGGTTGCCGCCGAGATCCTGACGGGCCGCCGCGCATTCCGCTATGGCTCTCCATCAGATCTCGAACACATGCAAAAGCGCGGGCTGCCGCGCGGCTCGTTTCGCAAGCTCCGGGCGAAGCTCCCCGTCCGCGCCGAGGACGAACTGCGACGCGCACTCAGCTATGACCCGATGGGCCGGCCGGCCGATGTCGAGGCGTTCACGGCGCGACTGGCTGAAGCGCTCGGCGGCATCCGAGGTGTTTCCCGCCGCCGGCTCGCAACCGGAGGGCTGATCCTGGCGGCGCTTGCCGCACTTGCAACGCGCAACTGCAGACGGCGCTAGAATTCCAGCAGAGGACCGGTACGTTTTTCCTAGTCATACGTCTGCGCTGACAAGTCTTCGTGGGGGATCTATGATGAATTTCACAAAATCGGGGGTACTTACCCTGGTTTTTCTTTGTTTTCCGGCATCGGTGTTCGCACAGGCCTCCGATGCAAACCTGACCGGGCTGGTGACCGATGCAACGGGAGCCGGCGTAGCCGCAGCTGCGGTTAGCATCGAGAATCCCGCTACGGGCTTCAAGCAGACGGCTGAGACTTTGCAGGACGGTACTTATCGTTTCAATAACCTGCCGCCTGCCAGCTACACCGTTAACATCTCGAAAACCGGCTTTGCCGCCTCTTCGCGCCGCAACGTTCAGCTGGAGTCTACGCGTACCAGCACGCTGAACGTGACGCTGGAAGTGGGCGCCGTCGCAACCACGGTCGAAGTGACGGAAGCTGCGGCTATTATCGACACCACCACGGCCACCCTGCAAAACACCTACACGGCAGCGCAGGCCACGCGGATGCCGATCACAGGTTTCGGCAGCGGTGCCACAAATTTGGGCGTTATCAACCTGAGCCTGCTCAGCGCCGGTGTAACGTCGAGCGGCGGTGTCGGCTACGGCACCGGACCCTCTATCGGCGGCCAGCGGCCGACCAACAACAACTTCATGATCGACGGCCTGGACAACAACAACCGCAGCGTTACCGGTCCGTCGACCACAGTCAGCAATGAAGCGGTTGCCGAGTTTTCCCTGGGGCAGAACCAGGTATCTGCTGAATTCGGCCAGAGCACGGGCGGTCAGTTCAACACGATTCTCAAGACCGGAACGAATCAGCTTCACGGATCGCTTTACGAGTACTTCCAGAACAAACATCTGAACGCGGTCGATGAATCGTTTGCACGGCAGGGAATTCGCACGGCGCCCCGTTACGACCAGAATCGCTTTGGCGGCACGGTCGGCGGACCTGTAGTGAAGAACCGCTGGTTCTATTTCGGGAACTACGAACGAACGGTACTGGGTCAGGCTTCCACCTCCGCCGGCGCGGTATCGGCACCGACCGCTGAGGGCATCAATACTCTTCGCAACCTGCAGGGCGTGAACAAACAGAACCTCGAGAACTTCACCCGCTACGTTCCGCAGGCGCCTGCCGCCAGCAGCAACATCACCGTGCTCGGACAGCAGATTCCGGTCGGTGTAATCAACGTAACCGGCCCGGCTTACTCGAATTTCGACAGCTACATTGTCTCGAGCGACTACAACTTCTCCGAGCGGGATCAGCTCCGTGCGCGGTACATCTACAACCGCACCGGCTCCATCAACACATCGAATGTCTCGCTGCCGGAGTTCTTCACTCCGCAGAAGCAGAGCTACCATTTCGCGTCTCTGAGCCACTAACATACGTTCACTCCGACACTGACGAACGAGCTGCGGTTCGGTTATCTGCGCCGTGTGGATGAGCGTCCGGTAGGAGACCAGCCGTGGGCCGGATACGACACCGTGCCGAATGTTTCGTTCACCGATCTAGCGCTGAGCATCGGTCCGCACTCAAGCTACCCGCAGGGCAACCGGAACAATACCTTCTCGATCGTGGAGAACATCAACTGGACGCGCGGCCGGCACACAATTAAGGCCGGCTACGATGGGCGCAAGCTGAACAGTTCCAATTTCTTCGTGCAGAGGGTCCGCGGCGAGTATCAGTACAACACGCTGAGTCGGTTTCTGGAGGATGTAACTCCCGAAATAGGCGAACGGTCGGTGGGCGGCTTTCCGTTCGTCGGCAACAATCTGCAGCACGGATTGTTCATCAATGACGAGTGGCGCATCCGCCCCAATCTGACACTCACTCTGGGACTCCGGTACGAACGCATCGGGGTGCCGACCGGTTCAAAGCAGCAGGCCCTGAATGCAATCTCAAACGTTCCTGGCGTGATCGAGTTCAACGAGCCGCAGGCGTCCTCCAGAGATTTTGCTCCGCGTGTCGGCATCGCCTATTCCCCCGGCCAGAGCGGCCGGACGAGCATTCGGGCAGGCTTCGGGCTGGCATACGACCAGGTCTATCAGAACCTGGGAGCAAACGTGCTGCCACCGCAGTTCTTCACAACCATTCAGGCGCACGTGGATCAGCCGAATCAGCCGGGCTTCTTTCAGGGAGGCGGCATCACAGGCGAGGCGCGGCCTGTCACCAGTCCGGCCCGCGCCCGCCAGCTCACCACGTCATTCGTGCCCGACCAGTTGCGCCCCTACGCTATGACGTGGAATGCCGGCATACAGCGGGTGCTGGCCGAGGACTACACCGTGGAAGTCCGTTACCTGGGCACCAGAGGCGTTCACCTGCCTATACAGATGAACCTGAATCGCCCGCCGGGCATCACCCCGGAGCGCAGCCTGCCTCTTTACTACTCCCGGCCCTCGCAGAGCGAGCTTGACAACCTCGCGCTGACGCTGAACGATCTGCCGATTGGAGCAGTGCGCGACCCGCTAACACTGGCAGGATTCCCGAACGCCATTACCGCATTCATGCCGCGGGGCAACTCGATCTACCACGGGCTGGCGACTCAGGTGAACAAGCGTTTCTCACGCAATCACCAGTTCATCGGATCCTGGACCTGGTCGAAAAACATCGACGACTCTACCGCAGCTCTGTTCAGCACGGTCCTGACGCCGCGGCGGCCGCAGGACTTCACCAACCTGCGAATGGAGCGAGCTTCTTCGGCTCTCGATCGGCGGCACCGGTTTACATTCGGCTGGATCGCTGAGACGCCGGGCCTCCGCGCAACGAACGCGTTCACGCGCACGCTGCTCGGCGGCTGGTCGCTCAGCGGCGTCTACACGTGGGAGACAGGCGCGTGGGCCACGGTGCGCAGCAACGTCGATTCGAACCGCAACGGCGACCCCGCTGGAGATCGAACAGTGATCAATCTTAACGGCGATCCGAACCGGGGGAGCGCCGTCACTCCACTGCAGAATTCGAACAACCAGGTGGTTGGCTACCTGGCGAATGACCCGACAGCACGCTACATCGTCGCCGGCCCGGGTGTCTGGCCGAATGCCGGCCGAAACACAGCTCGCTTGCCCAACATCAACAACTTTGACCTTGCCGCCGGAAAGCGCTTCAGCATCACCGAGCGCTTCCGAACGGAGTTCCGGGCAGAGTTCTACAACGCGCTCAATCACGCGCAGTACACGGCCGGCATCCCCAACGCGGCCAATCTCCGGTCGCGTACAGGAGGCGGCGATAACAGCCTGCTGGTGCCCGGCAACCCGCTTTTCCTGCGGCCCGATCTGGCGTTCCAGAGCAACTCCCGCACCGGACAGCTGGTGTTGCGGCTCGAGTTCTAGATTGTAGATTTGAATGTCTCCGGCCGGCGTTCTGCAGGTTTCTGCGGACGCCGGCTTCTTCTTTCCTCACACCTTTTCGCTGCCGTACGCGTCCTAACGAATTCCCGCCCTTGTGCTACTCTTAAGCCACTCGGGGTTCGGGGTAGTTTGCCCATGCCTGTCCGCAAAGCTGTTATTGCTGTAACCCTGATCCTCGGCCTCCTTACTGCACTGCACGCGCAGCGCCGCTTTGGCCAGCGTCCCTGGTGGTACGACCAGGATGATTACGTCCCCACGCCGCACGATGCCGGAGAAAAAACCGAATTCTTCTTCACTCGCCTGAAGTACCCGTCGTATGGGCGTCCGCCCGACATGTACTGGGCCATGCGGGGCAACTGGACGATTGATTACCCGAAAGCCGATCGTACCTTCGTGCAGGGCGTGCGCCGTCTGACTCGCATCCACGTGCGCTCGATGGAACATGTCGTCGATCTCGAAGGAGACGACATTTACAACTATCCCTGGCTCTATGTCGTCGAGCCCGGCCATTGGGAACTCACGGATAAACAGGCGGCGAAGCTGCGCGACTACCTCGACCGCGGCGGCTTCCTGATGACCGACGATTTTCATGGCACCTTCGAATGGGATGTGTTCATGCAGAGTCTGAAGAAGGTGTACCCTGAGCGTCCTGTGGTCGATGTGGAAGATACGGATCCGATCTTCCATGTGCTGTACGATCTCGGCAAGCGGACACGTGTCCCGGGCGTAGCTACTTTCGGGACGGGCCGCGACTATGAATACGATGGCGTTGAGCCGAAATGGCGCGGTATTTACGACGATAAGGGACGACTTGTACTCGGCGTATGCCACAACATGGATCTCGGCGACGCCTGGGAATGGGCCGATAATCCGAACTACCCGGAGCAGTTTGCGTCTCAGGCGTACCGCATCGGCATCAACTACATCATCTATGCGATGACGCACTAGGCAGACCCTCGCCACCATGTTCGAGTTCCTTTTCAAGTATCCGGCCGAGGCGTTCTCTCACGGGCAGTTCGTGCTCAACGCGCGCTGGCCCGCCTGGATTTTGCTGGCGCTCATCCTGCTTGCGGCTGCGGCCTTCGCCTGGCGAGTGTTGCGGGGCGGACCGCTGCTGCTGGTGAAGCGCGGGCAGAAGACTGCCGTCTGGCTATTGCAAACCGCGTTCGTGGCGGTGTTGCTGCTGATGCTGTGGCAGCCCGCGCTCAGTGTGGCGACACTGCGACCACAGCAGAACGTGGTTGCCGTGGTCGTGGACGACTCCCGCAGCATGACCCTCAATGACGGTGGGGCACGCCGGATCGACGATGCTCGCCGCGCCGTTGAAACTCGAATCATCCCGGACCTGGAGAAGCGCTTCCAGGTGCGCCTGTATCGGGCCGGCACGGGTCTTGAGCGCGTCGCTTCACCGGCGGCACTGAAAGGCGAGATCCGCGCCACACAACTGGCTCCGGCGCTGCGCCAGATCGCTTCAGAAGCTGCCAGCCTGCCCGTGGGTGCCGTGGTGCTGCTCAGTGATGGAGCTGATAATTCGGGGGGCATCGACCTCGACACGACAGATGAGATTCGCCGCTACCGCGTACCTGTCCATACTGTTGGGTTCGGACGTGAACGGCCGGAACGCGAAGCTGAACTCGCTGATCTGCAGGTGCCTGCGCGTGCGCTGCCCGGTGCACGCCTTGACGCGAGGGTGACACTGCGCCAGTTCGGAATGGAAGGCAAGCGGGCGCGACTCATTCTCAAAGATGGGACGAAGCAGCTGGCCGCGCGGGAGGTAACGCTTCGGGCCGACGGCGTGCCTCAGGTCGAGTCTCTGCTGTTCGCCTCCGGTGATGTTGGTGTACGAACCGTGTCAGCGTCCCTGCAGGTTGACGGAGACACCAGTAGCGAAAACAACGCGCAGAGCCGTCTGGTGCAGGTCGACAGCACCAAACCTCGCATCTTGTATATCGAAGGCGAGCCGCGGTGGGATTACAAGTTTCTCCGCCGGGCGCTCGACTCCGAAGCCAGTCTGCAGCTTGTGTCGATGCTGCGGACGACACAAAACAAGATCTATCGCCAGGGCATCGCAAACCCGCAGGAACTCGAACAGGGCTTCCCTGCGACTGTGGAAGAGCTGTTCGGCTACCACGCGGTCATCATCGGTGGCGTGGAGGCCAACTACTTTACGCCGACACAGCTGGAGCTTCTGAAGCAGTTTGTCGACCGCCGCGGCGGCGGCCTTCTGTGGCTTGCCGGGCGAGGCGCGCTGTCCGATGGCGGCTGGGGGTCATCGACTGTCTCCGAGCTGCTGCCCACCGTGCTCCCCACAAGCCGTGAGACGTTCCGGCGCGAGCCGGCTACAGCCGAGCTTACTCCCGCAGGCCGCGATTCGGCTGTCTGCCGTCTCGAAGACGACCCCCAACGAAACCTTGAGCGCTGGCGCAAGCTGCCGTATCTGGCGAACTATCAGAACCCGGGCACGCCGAAGCCCGGAGCGGCCGTGCTCGCAGACATGATCCCGAGCGGCGGTCCCGGGCGAATGCCGCTGCTTGTCACCCAGAACTACGGACGAGGGCGCACCGCGATCTTTGCATCCGGCGGGAGCTGGCGGTGGCAGATGGCACAACCGCTGGCCGACCTGTCGCACGAGACATTCTGGCAGCAAATGCTTCGGTGGCTCGTCACCGGTACGCATGGTCGTGTGGTGGCCAGAACGCCACGGCCGCTGTACTCGGACGATCCCGCCGTTCCGCTGCGCGCCGAAGTTCGGGACCGCAACTATCTGCCCGCAGCGGACGCCCGCGTCGTAGCGAACGTCATGCGTCCGGACGGTACCTCGGAGATGGTGGAACTCGCGCCGGAGCCGTCCACGCCGGGCGTCTATGCCGCAACGCTCGGGGCGATTAAGCCCGGATCCTATGTTGCCGAAATTGTCGCCACCCGCAGTGACGGCGAAGAGGCCGGGCGCGATGCTGTGGCGTTCCTGCGCGAAGAGGGTGTGGCGGAGAACTTCTCCACCAACCAGAACCGCGAGCTGCTGGAAAAGCTCGCGCAGAGTACCGGTGGACGTTACTGGAAGCCGGCTGACCTTGGGCGTTTGGCTCAGGAGGTGTCGTACTCCGAATCCGGCATCTCGATTCGGGAAACCCGCGACCTGCAGGATGCGCCAATACTGTTCATGGCGGCACTCCTGCTTCGCGGCGCAGAGTGGCTTCTCCGCCGGAAGTGGGGTGTTGTTTGAGGTTGCGTTGCTGGATGTTGGCTGTGGCACTGCTCAGCGCTGCGGACTCGCGTGCTGCAATCCACTGTTTGACAGTGGCCGGGCTCGGCGGAGAAGCGGATTACGAGCAGCGGTTCAATGCCCAGGCACAGGAGCTTGAAAAGCTGCTGAAAGCGTCGGGCCAGGGTGTTTCGGTGCACACGCTCTCAGGAACAGCGGCGACGAAGCAGGCCATGCGGAACGCCTTTGAAGAAATCTCGAAATCCGCGAAGCAGGACGATCTGCTGGTGCTTACGATCATCGGTCACGGCACGTTCGACGGAACCGACTACAAGTTCAATCTGCACGGACCGGACGTCAGCAGTTCGGAGCTCGCAGCGATGCTCGATCGCGTTCCCGCTCAGCGTCAGCTGGTAGTGAACGGAACCAGCGCGAGTGGGGCTTCGATTCACGCGCTCCAGAGGCCGACGCGCACCGTGGTAGCAGCCACAAAGTCCGGAACGCAGAAGAATGCCACGGTATTTCCCCGCTACTGGATCGAAGCGTTGCGTGATGCAGCGTCCGATTCGGACAAGAACGAGACCATCACCGCGCTTGAAGCGTTCCGTTATGCCGAGGCGAAGACGAAGCAGTTCTATGAGAGCAACAAGCGGATTGCGACCGAGCAGCCTATCCTTGAAGGTCCCGATCCGGGCCGGTTCGCACTCCTGCGAATCGGCAGCGCGCAGCTTGCATCGAACGACCCCTCGAAACGCGCGCTGATGCAGAAACGCGAAGAACTCGAAGTGCAGATCGATGCGCTGAAGCTGCAGAAGGCAGCGATGCCCATCAACGACTACAAGCGTCAGTTGCAGGCCCTGCTTCTGGATCTGGCCCGCACACAGGCGGAACTCGACAAATGAGATTGATCATGGCCCTGTTCGGCTGCGCCTGGTTGGTTGGCGCAGCAATCCAGCCGTCCGACGAATGTGTACGCCTGCGTATGCAGGCGAAGCGCGACGCGGCGCAGCAATGCTACGAGAAGCTCGCCCGGTCGTCAGACTTCGCTATACGAGCCGAGGGCTTGTGGGGGGTGGGCAAGTTCGAGGATGCCGGTAACGCCTTCAAGTCGGCGGTTGCCGCCCGCCCCAGCGATCCTCATCTGAAAGTGCGCTGGGGACGGCTGCTGCTGGAGCGGTTCAATCTCGAATCGGCGACTGATCTGTTTAAGGAAGCGCTCGATGTGCGACCGGAGTATGGACCCGCTTATCTCGGTCTTGCTCTGGTGGGAGCGGAGAACTATAGCAAGACTGCCGTTGAATCTGCAGAAACAGCGATCAAATTTGATCCTAAACTGACCGAAGCTCAGGAGTTGCTTGCGCGGCTTGCGCTTGAAGACAGCAACGAGGAGAAAGCTGCGGACGAAGCAAAAAAGGCACTCGCGATGACGCCGGATGCCCTCGTTGCGCTTGGAGTACTCGGTTCGATTGACCTGCTCGACAACAAGGGAACGAGCCCGTGGCTCGACAAGGCGCTTTCGCTGGCACCGGGATCGGGCCGGGCCCACGCGACCGCCGGCCACTTTTTCGTCTTGAACCGGCGGTACGAAGAAGGGATCGCGCTCTACCGCAAGGCCCTCGACGTCGAGCCGGAGCTGCATGCGGTTCGTTCTCAGCTCGGCATCAACCTGATGCGTCTTGGGCTCGATACGGACGCGCGGCAACAGCTGGAGCAGGCCTACGACGCAGGGCAGAAGGATGCTGCCACAGTCAATTCGTTGCGGCTGATTGACAGTTACTCCAAGTTCCGGACCTTCAAAACAGACCGCACAGTTGTCAAGCTGCACCAAAAGGAAGCTGAAACGCTGCGTCCGTATGTGGAACAGGAGCTGCATCGCGCTCTTGAGACGTTCGAAAAGAAATATAAGCTCAAGCTCGACAAAGCAGTGCAGGTCGAAGTCTACCCGGATCACGAAGACTTCGCTGTTCGGACAATGGGCATGCCGGGACTGGGTGCGCTAGGCGTGACTTTCGGCCATGTAGTTGCCATGGACAGCCCATCGGGACGTCCCCCGGGCACGTTTCACTGGGCCAGCACGCTGTGGCACGAGCTTAGCCACGTCTTCGTGCTGACGGCCACGAAACACCGCGTCCCGCGGTGGTTTACGGAAGGCATGGCAGTGCATGAAGAGACCGCTGCCTCGCCGGACTGGGGCGACCGTCTCGATCCCCAGGTAATCCGGGCCATCAAGGAAAAAAAGCTGCTTCCCGTGTCACAGCTTGACCGGGGATTCATCCGGCCGAGCTACCCGGCGCAGGTCGTCGTCTCGTACTACCAGGCAGGGCGCATCTGCGACTACATCAATGAGAAGTGGGGCTATGACAAACTGCTGGCGATGATGCACGCTTTCGCCGAATCGAGACCCACGCCGGAAGTTATTCAGTCGGTTCTTGGTGTCAAGCCGGAGGAGTTCGATGCGCAGTTTCTGGGCTGGCTGGGCAAGCAGGTGAATCCCACGGTTGAGAGCTACGAGACCTGGCAGAAGCACATGAAGTCGCTGGCGGCGCTCGCCAAGTCAGGCAAGCACGACGAGGCAATCAAGGAAGGCAAGGCAGCAGTCAGTCTCTACCCGGAGCATGTTGAGGGTGCCAGCGCGTATGAAGTGGTGTCGGACATGTTCCTCGCGCGCGGTGATAAAGAGAATGCGCGCAAGCAGCTGGAAGAGTACTCGAAAGCGGGTGGGCGTAAGCCGGAGACGCTGATGAAGCTCGCCAGGTGGCAGGAGGAAGCTGCCGACCGCACGGCCGCCATCCAGACTCTGGAGCGCCTGGTGTACATCTACCCGATGACCGAAGAATTGCATACCAGGCTCGGAGAGCTCTACCTCAGTGAGAAAAATGCCGCGGGTGCGATCCGTGAGTTTACATCCCTGGCAGGCTCGAAGACAGTTGACCCTGCAGGAACACGATACAATCTGGCGCGCGCCTTCGTCTTAGCCAGGCGTGCCGAGGAAGCACAGGAACAGCTGCTGCTTGCACTCGAAGCAGCGCCGGGGTTCAAACCGGCGCAGCGACTGCTGCTGGAGCTGTCCCAGGAAACTAAATGACACAACCATCCCCGGTGGTCCAATCACTCGACTCGTCGGAACTCAGGCAGCGGATCACACGTTTTCAGGAAGCTGAAACCCGCATCACCGATCAGGTCCGGCGTGTCATCGTCGGTCAGGAGGAAGTGCTGGAGCAGGTGCTGATCGCGCTTTTCGTCGGCGGGCACTGCCTGATCACAGGATTGCCCGGAACGGCGAAGACGCTTCTGGTACGCACGATCGCGCAGACTCTCGGACTTGAGTTCAGCCGCATACAGTTCACGCCCGACCTGATGCCGTCCGACATTACGGGCACCGACATTATTGAGGAGGACCCGACCACCGGCCGCCGCACCTGGACCTTCGTTCGCGGTCCGATCTTCGGCAATGTGGTTCTGGCTGATGAGATCAACCGTACGCCACCCAAGACCCAAGCCGCGCTGCTCGAAGCCATGCAGGAGCACAGTTGCACCGTGCGAGGCAATAACTACAAGCTGCCGGCGCCATTCTTCGTACTCGCAACGCAGAACCCGATCGAACTCGAAGGCACATATCCACTGCCTGAAGCACAGTTGGACCGCTTCCTGTTCAACACCGTCCTTGACTACCTGTCCGCAGACGACGAAATGAAGGTCATCGGGCTGACCACATCGACATCCTCGGCACAGCCGCAGCCTGTGACGACCGCCGAGGAGATCCTGAGCTTTCAGCAACTGGTCCGCATGGTGCCGATCGCCGACAGTGTCGCGAAGTATGCCGTTGACCTGGTGCGGATGACGCGGGCGTCGGACATAAGCTCGCCGGACTTCGTCCGTAAGTACGTCAACTTCGGAGCGAGTGTCCGCGGCATCCAGAACCTGGTCCTCGCGGCCAAGTGCCGTGCGCTGATGCACCGGCGGTATCACGTGACGTTTGAGGATGTCGCAGCGCTGCTTGTGCCCGTCCTGCGGCATCGAATACTGCTCAACTTCCACGCAGAGTCCGATCGGCTGAAACCGGACGATATCCTGACGCGCGTTCTGGAGGCAAAGCCCGTTCCCAAGGCGTGAGGTGTATGCAGCGCTTTCTCGATCCGTCGGTCCTTTCGAGCATCTCAGGGCTTGAGCTCATCGCTAAAACGGTGGTGGACGGATTCATTGCGGGCCTGCACCGCTCGCCCGACTTCGGCTTCAGCCAGGAGTTTGCTGAGTACCGTTCCTATTCCGAGGGTGATGACCTGCGGCATGTCGACTGGAACGTGTACGCACGAACCGAGCGGGCATACCTGAAGCGATATCGCGGCGAGACGAACACGCAGCTCAGCATCCTGCTGGATGCAAGTGCCTCGATGGCCTACGGGTCGCACAAAGTCAACAAGCTGGACTACGCGCGCTATCTCGCTGCCAGCATCGCGTACATGTCAAACGGGCAGCGTGATGCTGTCGGCATCATGACCTTCGATGACGAGGTGCGGCAGTACGTACCTGCATCCAGCCGGCACGGGCAATTTGTGCGTGTGCTTCATGCGATCGAGTCAGCAGTTCCCGGCAAGCGCACCGACTTTCAGAAGCCGTTCCTGCATTGCATGAATTTTCTCCGCCGCCGCGGGGTGCTGGTAGTGATCTCAGATTTCTATGCCGAGCCGCAGCGTGTTGTAGACACGATGTCACCCCTGCGCTCACACGGAGACGAACTGATCCTGTTCCACCTTCTCGATCCGCAGGAAATCCGTCCGTCCATGAAGGACCCGGCCGTACTGGTCGACATGGAGACGGGAGATGAGATCGAGGTCTCGCCCGACTACATGAAGCAGGAGTACCCGCAGAAGGTGGATGCACACATTGCGGCGATGAAGGATCAGGCGCAGCGTTCCGGCATCGACTACTTCATGCTCGACACCAGCAAACCACTGGATTCAGCGCTCCGCGACTATCTGCTGGTTCGCCAGGGGAGGGCCTGAACGAAGTGGGCTTTCTTTCGCCCTGGTTTCTGCTGGGAGCGCTTGCGGCGGCATTGCCCGTTTATGTTCATCTGCTGCGGCAGCATCGGAGTGACCCCGTTCGCTTCAGCTCTCTTATGTTCATGGAGCGGCGGGTTCAAAGCTCGGTTAAGCACCGCCGGCTAAAGTACCTGGCTTTGTTCTTACTGCGGCTGCTGGTCATTCTGCTCCTCGCGCTCATGTTCGCCAACCCCTTCATCCGTCGAACGGCGGCATCTGCGGGCGCGCGGAAGCTGATGATCGTCGCAGTGGACAACTCGTTCAGCATGCAAACGGGCGAGCGCTTCGAGCAGGCGCGGCGGGAAGCCGCGAAGCTCATCGACGGGATGCGTGCCGGCGATCGTGCGCAGCTGGCAACCTTCGGCAATCATGTGCAATTTCTGACGCAGCAGGTGGACGACAAGGAACAGCTCCGACGAGCAGTGTCCGCTATGCAGGTGGGCGATGGACGGAGCGCATACGGCGAGGTAGCTCGAATGCTGCGGACTGTTGGCCGGCCCGACGGCATGCCAGTCGAAGCACACATTATCAGCGACATGCAGCGGAGCTCGATGCCGGTTCCGTTCGCAGAGCTTGCGCTTCCACCGGCTATGAAGCTGCACCTGCACCCAGTGGCCAGCAGCCGTGAACCGAACTGGTTCGTCGAAAACGTGCTCGCTCCGCGTAGTGTCTTTCAGCCGAAATCCGTTCGTGTTCAGGCCACGGTCGCGGGTGCCGGCACGCCTGCCTCGGAAGTTCCGGTCGAGCTCGTGATGAACGGCAGAGTGGTGGAGAGCCGGCGCGTGAAGCTTGGCGAGGGTGGACGTACTCTTCTCGACTTCCAGCTACCCGATGCAGCCTACGGGTTGAATCGCGGGGAGGTTCGCCTTTCGGCGACCGACGCCCTGCAGGCAGACAACTCTTTCCCCTTTGCCCTGGAGCGCCGGGAAGCGGCGCGCATCCTCCTGGTTCATGGCCCGCGTGCCGCGAGCAGTGCCACCTACTACGGGGCCGCTCTCGGCGCCGTACCCGAGGCGGGCTACTCCGTCGAGACGCTCGCTGCCGATCAGGCCGCAAACGTCGCGCCCGATCGTTACGCCGCGGTGGTGCTCGCCGACCCCGGACAGTTGCCGTCGACGCTCGAGAA
>DASQEG010000073.1:0-6174 GCA_035633775.1 Bryobacteraceae bacterium | reverse complement strand
CATCGTATGCACGTTTGCAGCACTGCTTTCGCTTGTGACGAGTCTGTTCCGAGATGTGGCCGCAGGAATTGCGCTGCTGGTGTTCTGTGCTGTCACGGTGCTGCTCGTTCGAAGTCTGGGCTACGTCGAATTCAAGACGCTTGGCCGGCTGGTATCGCAAGGAACCGTTATCAACATGGTCGGGGCGGAGATAGCGCTTGCAGAGTTTGAAAAGAAACTCGCAGGTTCGCGAAGTCTTGAGCAGGCGTGGGACGTGCTTTGTGAAGGTTGTAAACTCCTCGGCTTTTCTCGTATCGAGTTGTGGATTGATGGCCAGATTTTAGAAAAGCGGCTGGCACCGCCA
Source organism: Bryobacteraceae bacterium (assembly GCA_035633775.1). Classification (GTDB taxonomy): domain Bacteria; phylum Acidobacteriota; class Terriglobia; order Bryobacterales; family Bryobacteraceae; genus JAWXCM01. The sequence goes on along the minus strand of DASQEG010000073.1, from coordinate 5,831 downwards.
GACCCGCGCGGGTCGTGCATGGTACGCATTCTCCTGCCGGGCGACTGCTATGCAGAGTGTGAGCGGCCGCTTGAAGATGATCGCGGCGGCATGCTCCTGACCTCTTTTGCACGCATTTTGTGCGCTCACCTCCCGGCACAGTCCGCAAGCCACTACTCGGCAAAGGCCGCATCACTTTGAGCAGGTTGTAACGCAATCCGCTCGAAAAGATGAAAGTATGGTGAGCACACGCGTTCTGACGTTTGCGACCGGTGTGTTGACGCTCGCCTACAGTGGGATGGACCTGGCGGCACGACACTACTGGCAGGATCATCCGGAAGTTGAGAGTGCCACCTGCCGATTGATGATCTGCGCCGACGATATTCGTGTGGCGGAGACATACCGCTCGTTGATCTCTGGCCAGGAATCCAGAGATACAGTAGCCGCATTTCGTGCGGTTCTCAGCCGCGATTCTGTGTCAGCCTACCGCTGGTCAGATCTCGGTGAGGCGTTCCTGTCCCGAGGCAGTATTGAAGACGCTCGCAAGTGCTTTACGCGTGCAGTCGAAGTGGCCCCGTACTCACCGACCATCCTTCTTCGCACAGCCACTTTTTACTTCCGCATCGGCGAAACGAAGAGCGCACTCCCTCACACGTCCCGCATCCTCGGGCTGATTGATGTCTATGACCACATTGTGTTCAGCTACTACTCGCGACTGGGTATCCCCATCAGCGATATTCTGAAAACGGGCCTACCGGATTCGGAACGTGCCATTCGGGAGTACTTCCGTTACTCAATCCGGTCTGCTCCTGCCAGCGCGGTCGCACAAACATGGCGACTGTTGCTGAGCCGCCGCCTGACTGACCTCCGCACGGCTGACGAGTACGTGCGTGCGCTTGTCGGCAGGAGCGAGTTCGCCCAGGCACGCAACGCGTGGCTTGAGCACTTGGCGTCTCACAAGGTCGACCCAGGCACAGGGGGCGTCATTTTTAATGCGGGATTTGAACAACAACCAGCAAACGCCATCTCTGACTGGCAGATCGAAAATGTCGACGGCGTCGAAATCGCGCGCGATGAACAGGTTCGTCACGCCGGGAGCAATGCGCTGCACGTCCAGTTTTCGGGTTCCAGTAACCTGCATTTCCGGAACGTGATCCAGCTGGTTGGGCTGGAAGCGGGCACGTACAGGCTCTCTGCGTACGTGCGAACACAAGGCATAACAACAGACAAAGGAGTCGGGTTGCGGCTGGTACGCAATGATGCGGCGGATCATGTGCTTGCGCGCACACCGGATGTCCGCGGCACTACCGAATGGACTCGTGTTGAGACTACATTCCGTATCGATTCTTTAAAGGTTCCGGTGCGCTTGGAAGTATCGCGCGAGCCCTCAATGCGGCTTGACAACAAAGTTAAAGGTGAAGCCTGGGTGGATTCGATACGGCTGGAACCGATGGTCTAAACTCGAGCTTTACTTTCTGCCAGTGTGGTGCGACACAAGAGCGGTGACTTCGGACGAGAGACCTGACTGTGTCCATGTCGTCCTGCGGTTCCGTTCGCCTGCGGACATGGAACCGATCCTGCCGGCCGAGCCTGAGTGGGATAGCGGGTGACAGGTGCAACAGTCCCGGACGCCGAGAGTGGGGCGTTAGAGCACCCCTTGAAGCACTTAACCGGGCCGACCGGAACGTTTTGGATGTGAAGGAGATCGTGTGCACCGACGCACTATTACTATCCCGTGCTACAACGAAGCGAGCCGGCTCGACGTCTCGCGGGTCCGCACGTACCTTGGTGGCGCGCCGCTGACAACCCTGGTATTTGTGAACGACGGCAGCACCGACAGCACGCTGGCGCTGCTGTACAATCTGCGGCGCGAAACGCCGTATCAGGTCCATGTCCTGGACCTGCCGCGAAACGGGGGCAAGGCCGAAGCTGTACGACAGGGACTGCTCTATGGGATCCGCGACCTCTCCGCAGAGGTTGTCGGGTTCTGGGACGCGGACCTGGCGACTCCTTTGGAGGCAATCGACGACTTCGACGCAGTGTTGGAGAGGCGCCCCGACATTGACATGGTTTTCGGATCGAGGGTCCGGCTGCTAGGCCGGCAGATCGAGCGCAAGCTGACGAGGCACTACTTCGGCCGCTTGTTTGCAACGTGCGCTTCACTCGTTCTGGACCTGCCAATCTATGACACGCAATGTGGCGCGAAGCTCTTCCGGGTAACACCGCAACTTACACAGGTGCTTGAATCTCCATTCCGCTCGAGGTGGATCTTCGATGTCGAGATGATCGCACGGTTCATACGAGCTTACCGGGCCGTGGCCAAACCAGCGGGGACGTGGATCTACGAATTCCCCCTGCATGCATGGATCGACGTAGCGGGCTCTAAGGTTCGGATAGTGGACTTCCTGCGAGCCGGCATCGAGCTGGCACTTATCTGGCGGCAGCACACCATTTGCGCGCCACAGTGCTCCTCCGACCGGGTCATGGCGGCGGCTGCAGCACACGCTGACCGTCATTGAACGCGGTCCACAGACATACATGTATGGCGACCACTGTCTCTGCTCATATGACCGCCGTGCCAAGCGACCGACGAAGGTTCGGTCCAGGGCACAAAGCGGCTGTTCTGTTGCTTGTTACCTTAATCGGATTCTTGGTTTCGGACCGCTGGCTGACGGTGCTCGAGGATGAGGTCAGCATCGTCACCATGGCGAGACAACCCGTCAGCAAGACCCTGGCCGTGTTCACAACCGGACCAGGCCAGCACGAGCATCCTCCGTTATCAGACCTGGTGCTGCATTTGTGGCTGCCGATCGGCGGATGGGCACCCTGGGCTCTTCGCCTGCCATCGATCGTTTACTACCTTGCCGGCCTGCTGGTGCTTGCCTCGGTCGCGCGCAAGCTAGCCGGAGACTCGGCGTTCATGGCCCTACTCTGGATGGGCTGCCTGTGGCCGTTCGGGTTCCACTTCGGTCGGCTAATTGGGTGGTACTCGTTCTGCTTCCTGTTGACCGCTATTATCACGTGGACCTACGTCCGCTACGTCGAGTCGCCGGTTCTAAAGAACTGGATTCCGTTGGTGATCGCTTCACTGATGCTGGTGTACTCGAACTACTATGGCTGGGTCGTGATCTCTTGTATTGGCGTCGACATGCTTCGACGCAGACCGACATGGGCAACGGTGCGGTTACTCGCGGTCAGTCTCGCCGTTCTGGCTACAGCCTACATCCCAATGATCACCGCGGCGCGGAACATGGCCCAGCGCGACCTTCCTTCTGTGCTTCACCGTGTCGTATTGGCGGCGTATCACTTCTTCACGCTATTCGTGAGCGAATCCATTGCACCCTGGTTTTGGCCGGCCAGCATTCCAGTCTCGATTGCCATCGTTGTTGCCGGACTTGGGATGCTTGTGCTGCTGCCGAAACAACACTATTCGTTTCTTCTGTATTTCCTTGCTCTTTTTTCCGGGCTCGCCATCATCGGTGCTCTCACCGTCAAGCGTTTGCTCTTCCTGTCCGGGTGGCTGCTGCTCCCGATGGCGATCGCTGTCACCGTCCAGGGTCATGCGCGGGTGCGTCGCTTGGTTTTCGCATCGCTGGCGACGATTGCGGCATTCGGCTGGTTCGGCATCGTGACACGTAGCCATTACGCATCGACGCACTTTATCGAGCCGTGGGAATCGGTCGGCCAGCAGGCGGCGGAGGCAGTGAAGGCGGGCGGCATCGTGCTGACCAATAGCCCGTCGTTCCGCTTCTACGTCAATTACGCAATGCACCGCGCGGGCATGCTTCCCTCTTCTGCCGAGCCAGGAGCCGTTAACGACCCTCGAATCCATAACATCGAAGATTGGGAGCCGTCCCGCATCTCAGGCGTGAGTGATCTGCTTTTCGTGAAGGGGGCGAACGTCAATATGTTTGACGTCACGAACCGGAGTGAAGAACTGCTCAAGTCGCGTTGCAAGCTGCTGTCCACGACTGATATGGTGCCGGACTCGGGATACGACTTCAAGGCGCGCATGGGGTTCACGGGGCAAATCCCGTATCGTGTGTCACTGCAACGATTCTCGTGTGCCGGCAAATAAGGCAGGCAGAAAGGGCGTTATTAGGTTATTTGGTGAACCGTGGGCCCGGCCAGTTGCCTGAGGAGGCAGCTTCTTTCCAGATTGAAGTCGTCAGCAGTACAGAGCAGATTGCGTGGAGGTCAAAGTGCGAGCTGGTAACATGACCGAACTCGTCGGGCGTTCACTGGGTGAACCCATTGCAGGACTCGAATGACGGCGGCTGAACCAGCGAATTTGCACGTGTGTCGATCACGTTGCGGCGGTTTCGCACGAAACAGTTGTTGAAAACCTCAACCTTGAGGATTGTGTTCGTGAGCGATTCCATAATGTTGATGCCAGCGCGCGAATTGCTGGTGAAAGCGTTGTAGTTGATCGCGAGTCCAGAGATCGTCGCTTCGGACTTGGATTGTACGTTGATCCCGTCCATCAGGTGGTTCTCGAACGTGTTATTGCGAATGAGCACATTGGTCACCCCGTCGCGAAGCGAGGGATTGATCATAATTCCCTGGTCCTGTCGCAGCGGGGAATCGGGGGGGTTCGTGTCGTAGAACAGGTTGCGTTGCACTACGAGGTCCTTGGCGTGGACGATGTACAGCCCGCCAAGCCATCCCTGCGGCATCCCGCGATTGTTGTTAAAGATGATGTTGCCGGTGACATCGCCCGTAGCTTTGGCGTCCAGGCTGATCCCGGTACGATTGCTCTCGGCATGGTTGTTGCGCACCGAAACACGCGTGACGGAAGCCGGCGGTCCGCCGATTGTGATGCCAGCCCACAGGTTGCTCATCAGGCGATTGTTCTCGATCACCACGGTCTCCGTGTCGCCGGGCAGCGGTTCGATCTTCATGCCCGAGCCGTTGCACTTCTCCACGACATTGTGGGAGAACGTGCCGCCACTGACCTGTCCGCCAACAATTCCTGTAGCCGCGATATTCCGCACCGTGTTGTAGCTAACGACAGGATTGTACTCGAGCTCGTTCCCCGGGTTGCCGATCCACATGCCTCGCATGTCGCCTGCAGTCGTGTCGATCGTGTTCCGCAAGTATCGGTTGTTCCGTCCGCCCATCCCAGTTAGTGCCGCAGTGTTGGTCATTCCGGTGTTTCGAATGACATTGTTTTCAATTGTGTTTCCGGCACTGCGCTCGATGCGGAGCATGCCGACCGAGACATTGTTCCCCTCAAACAGCAGGTCGCCAACTGTGCAGTTCCCACACCCGCGAAGGACTAGCAGAACCGGCCGGCCAAAACTCCATGTGCCTGTGTTCGTGTAGGCTTTGAAACCGGCGCCCGGTGCCGATCCACGGATGGTTACGTTGGCCCGGTTGCTGACCAGGATTCCCGGCGGGCCGATCGCGGCCATGCACGGAAGGCTCACAACGCCTCCGTTCTGTGGCAAGGCGTCGATGGCCGCCTGCACCGCGGGCGCGTCATTCGAGGTGCCGTCACACCGGGCGCCGAAAGATTGGATGCTGAGGTTCGGCAAGGGGGTCGAAGCACTTACACGAGCCGTCTGCGGTGAAAGATTTCCGGCGGCATCGAGTGCCGAGACCGCAAAGGAGTACGCTATTCCTGCGCTAAGACCGGTTACTGAATGGCTCGTCGATACGGTCGTCGCAATCGCTGCACCGTCGCGATACACCCGATACCCCGTCACGCCTACGTCGTCTGTTCCGGCGCTCCACGCGAGCTTCACCTCCGAAGGAGAGGTCGCTTGTGCAACGAGTCCATCAGGCGGGGAAGGAGATGTTGTGTCTACGGCGGCTGCATCGTCTCTCTGCCACGACACGCGGACTTCGGC
>DASQEG010000072.1:0-2870 GCA_035633775.1 Bryobacteraceae bacterium | reverse complement strand
AGAGGTGTGTACGGCTGTCACACACGCCGCGAGCGCCCTAGCTGCAACAATCTTCGATGCTCCGCGTCAGAGTGTGTAGCGTAAAGTTGCTGCAACGCCGCCAAAGTCACTTAGCAGAGCATCATCTTCGATGAAAGTGATGCGCGCGCCCGTCTGCACTGCGCGAGTGATCAGCACGTCGGCGACGTTCACTCCAACAGTGCCCTCTGCCGCAGCGGCCGAGTTGGCCAGGGCGCCGAGATCTTGCCCGTCCGGATACTGCTCGTCCAAGCTCACGCCGACGAACAGTTCTTCTACCTGGCTCCTGGCGAACGCGGCGAGTACATCGTGAACACCGCCAGCCGCACGTCCTCCTGAATGGTAATGATCCATCATGGTGCGCACGCGCTGCTTATCGTTCCGCGTGTCGTGCTCCCTCAATGCTGCGTGCGAAGCCGCTCTGATCTCGTGCTCCGGCGTCCGGATATCGAGCGGGAGCGTGGCAATGACTCGCTCCGCGAGGTATGGTGACAACTGGTCCCGGAGAGTCGGAAGCACAATTCCGTCGCCCGCGAGGACGATGGCGTCGATCTGCTCAGACCGAACCACCGTGTCGAGTTGCTCTATCAGCTCGGAGGCATGCTGCCTTCGGTAGTTATCCTGACGGCTGTCCTCCTTCGCGCGCGACCACCGGCCTACCTCGGTCATGTCGCGCATCTTCGTATTCGAGACTGTCTCCTCACCAAGCGTTTTTCCCAAGCCGAATGTGAACGTTCGTCCCGAGGTCGTGTCGGCCAATAGTACGGCGTACCGCGGATACTGGTCCTGAATCCGTGCGAGTCCGAAGATGTGCGGCTGGCTGTACACGTACAGCTCGTTCTTCGAGACTGGTGCGTCGAATTGCACGGCGTCGAAAAACCCGTCGGCTGCCCAACTAGCGAAAATCACCGCTCCATTCGCAGAGGCCTCCAGGGAACTACGAAGCCACTCGTTCACTCGGGAAGCATCGCGTTCGAAGCTGTCGAGTTCCGCTGACCGCGTAGCGAATCGCTCCGCCGCAACCTTGAACTGCTTCCGTAGAAAGCCGTCGTAGTTGGCACGACCGTGCTGGTCGGGCTGAGTGTTCAGATACACGCTGAGCACCGGCATCGAGCTTGGCTGAAATGTTGCAAGCTGCAATAGCTTGTTGTCGAGCAAGGTAGGAGTTAATGTCATGAACGTTAACCCGCAGTCATGGGGCCACTCGAGTGCTGCTGACGCTGGATCGCTACCGCGTTGTAGTTTCATCGCGTTACTCCAGCAGGAGAGCCGCAAACCTACTCTCACTGCTTGCGGGCTGGTTGCTCGTGCGGTCAGTTTTGCCGAGTCGCCGTAGGGCGGTGTTCTGGAAGCGCGTTCAGCTTCTGCCTCCGTACCGTGTGTCGACAGAGCACAATCTGGGTCGTACGCTACGGAGTCCCCGTTGAGTCCATCTGCACATCATCGGACTGAAGCTCCGGCCGCGGCTGTCTAATCAGGAGAACGGATCCTACGATGCCTGCCAGAAGCGAAGCCACCAAAATGCCCAGCTTCGACATCGTGAGCAGAGCGTCATCAGTGAAAGCGAGCGCCGCAATGAACAGCGACATGGTAAAACCTATGCCGCCGAGCCAACCGGCGGCGTGAACGTGCGCCCAAGTAATTCCATTGGGCAGCGATGTGAACCCTGTTCGCACCAGCAGCCATGAACCTGCGAGAATCCCAATCGGCTTCCCGACCAGTAAGCCGAGAATCACCCCTAAGGTTACCGGTTGGGTAAACGTGGCGGCCATATCCCCACGCAGCACCACGCCGGCGTTCGCTAACGCGAACAGCGGCATAATCAGGAACGTCACCCACGGGTGCAGATCATGCTCAAGCCGTTGCAGCGGCGGCTGAACCTTCTCGCAAGCTTCTTCCAACGCGTGCAGTGCCGCCTGCTGATCCTCGTCGTTAATGATCGTTCGCTCCGATTCGGTGGCGCGTTCGAAGTGGTCCAGTACACGGCGGCTACGCACGAGGAAGTCCCTGGAGTTGAGCGGTGTACGTGCTGGGACGGTAAACGCGAGCGCGACTCCGGCGATGGTTGCATGGACTCCTGAGGCGAGGACCGCAAGCCATAACAGCGCGCCCAAACCCGCATACGTGAGAGGATGCCGGGCGCCGAGCCTGTTCAGGCCAAACAGCACCAGCAGGCAAATGCCCGCGGCTAACAATGCGGACCAGTAGATCTGGGCGGTGTAAAAAACGGCGATCACTAAGACTGCGGCGATATCGTCCACGATGGCCAATGCAGTCAAGAACACTTTCAGGCCTAATGGAACTCGGTCGCCCAGCAGCGCCATCACGCCCAGGACAAATGCAATGTCCGTCGCCATGGGGACACCCCATCCTGTCGCGCCTGGGCCGCCGCGGTTCATCAAATGGTAAATGGCGGCAGGTACGACAGCTCCGCCAGCAGCAGCCGCGACGGGGAAGGCGGCATTGCGAACCGAAGCGAGTTCCCCCACCAGCACTTCTCGTTTGATCTCCAGGCCGACGACGAAGAAGAAAATCGCCATTAAAAGATCATTTACCCAGAAGTGGAGATCGTGGCTAAGAGCCCGGCCGCCTACACTGATGGTCAGATCCGTGTGCCAGAAGGTGTTGTAACTGTCAGCCCAAGGCGAGTTTGCGAGCACGAGCGCCACGACGGTGCACACCAGCAGCAGGACGCCTCCGGACGCCTTGTTCTCAGCAAATGCCTGGAACGGACGAATGATCCGAATGACAGGCGAACGTGGCAGTTGATCCAATCCAACTAAAGCTCTGCTCATGTCACGCTCTTAATCATTTGCGGTCACTACCGATCCGATGCATTTGCGCAACCACTT
>DASQEG010000071.1:0-5219 GCA_035633775.1 Bryobacteraceae bacterium | reverse complement strand
GTGTGCGGGATGTCCCACTGTTGCAGCCTCTTCTCGAGTCCGGTGGTCAGGACATTATCGAGGTCTATGTCCTGCGGGTTCAACGGGCTGGTGCGCTCCAGAGTCTTTGACCACGTATACGATAGCTGCGTCATGAGGCCCTGAGCGAATCGCCGTGTGGCTTTCACTTGCAATGAGTCATAGCGTTGCGATCCTATGGGCACGTTTGTCAGAGTGACCTGGTCGAAGTGAGGGAAGGCGTTCATCAGCCTCGATCGGGGTAGTGTGGAACCGTTGAGCGCCGACCCAGGTAAAAGGCCCGCAAGCGGATTAGTTTGGGCTGCACTGAAGTACCCAGGCCTCTCCGCTACGGGACGGCTCGTCAACTCTTGCAGCGGGATGAAGTTTAGCGGCAGATTCAGGGGCAGCTTCTCCGTGATATTTCCGGAGTAACTTACGTCAACGAGCCACGTGTTCCACAGTTGCCGTTGCACGCCCAGCGAGAACTGCTGTGAGTATGGCATGGGCCGCTGAAGGTACTGTGCCTGAACACCGAGCCCGAGGTTTGTTGCGAGGCCGCGACCAGCCCCAATGGGCTGAAGCAACCCGGTGGGGAATAACGTGCCCGGGAACGGGTCATTGATGAATGAGGCGGGCCTAATTCCGCCGTCGGTGCTGGGTACGAGAGCGCTGGGCTGGCTGAACCCGGTATCCGGACCAGCAGCATTCTGCCCAAGGTAACTGAGCCCGTAGCCGCCGCGGAGCACCCACTTCTCGCGAAACTGCCAGGCCGCACCGACACGGGGTTGCCAGTTGTTGTAGTCACGAAGGAACGCTTCGCGGCTCTTTCCTTCCGCACCGGCATACACAAGGCCGCCGCGCAGTTGGACGCCCTGAACCTGGCTTTGTAGCGGACTTACAGCCTCGAAGTCGAACCCGCGCACCTGCCGGTTGTAACGCTCTACGATCGGGCTCTCATAGTCCCAGCGCAGTCCGAGATTGATCGTCAACGTTCGTGTCAGCTTCCAGTCGTTCTGGAAGAAGAACGCGTAGTACATGTTCTTGTACGCCGGCCAGATGTTCCTATCGACAAAGCCAGTCGTCATTGTTCCCGTGAGGAACGTCGCGATCTCGTTACCGCTCAGCGCGTCCGCCTGCAATGGATTTCGCTGCGTCCAGTTGCGACCGAAGGTGTAGTTGCCGGCCGAACTACCCGGACGATGATTGTTGGCGTTGTACTGGCGCAGTTCCGCTCCAAACTTCCAGGTCTGCCGGCCATGAATCCACGTCATGTTCGGCTGGGCTGAGTAGGTGTCCTGAGTTTCGTAGTCGGCTGTTCTTGTTGCCCCGAGCGGCGAGTAGTTATTGCCCGTGAAATTGAAGCGTGGAAACTGAACAACGTCGAACTGAGACACGAGGGTTGTAGGAAAGCCAAGTTCCACAGGGTTGAACCCTCGGCCGAACTCATTCCCGGAAAAGCCTTCATAGCGGGCCAGCCCGCCGCGAAGGTTGAAGAGCATCGCCGGGCTGATGGTATATGTCCAGTCGGCGCCCCAGTTACGCGAGATGCGCGTGGACGGAAACTCGCCTGATGGCTCTGCTGCGTTCGTGCCCCATTGCACGCGGGCAAATGTGGTCCAGGGCGTCTGTCCATAGCGCCAACTCAATCGGCTCTTGCTGGTGACCATCCAGTCCATCTTGCCAAGCCACTGGTCGTACTGGTTTCGCGAGCTGTTTACGAACAGATAGTTATTCTGGCCGTCAGGACTTTCGCTGACTCTATTTGGCAGTGGGAAATAACTCAAAGCCGCTACGGCGACGGGGTTCAAACGAGCGCGTGGGATGATGTTGCCTGGGAACTGCTGCCGAATGAATCCACCCTCGGGATTGGGAGCGGCCGTCAGCGGGTCGTAGATGCCAATCTGCCTTCGCTGATTGTCGACCAGTCCGCTGAAATCGCCGGTCCGCTGCTCCGCTGTTGGAACAGTCCAAAGCTGCGTCTGAGGGTTGCGTTCGCGTAAGCCTTCGAGGGAAAGCAGCCAGAACAGCCGATTGCGGCCATCGACGATTTTCGGAATGTGAACAGGGCCGTCGAGTCGGAACCCGAATGTGTTGTTCTTGTACGCGGGGCGTGGGGCGCCCAGGGCATTGCGCGTGTAGCCGTTTGAAATCAGCTTGTCATTCTTGAAGAATTCGAATAGCTCGCCGTGGAACTGGTTGGTGCCGGTGCGCAGGTTGATTGCCGTGGTGCCGCCCCCGACACGGCCATACTGTGCGTCATAAGTGTTTGTGATGACGTTCACTTCTTCGACGGCTTGCAGCGCCGGCGCAAACGAAGCGCTCCTGCTGCCACGAGTCGAGGTAATCCCATCGAGCAGAATCTCATTCTCTCCGGAACGTCCACCGTTTATCGAGACGCTGTTGATGTTGCCGAATGCGTAAAGTTCGAAGTTGCCCCAATAGTTGCTTGTCTTCGTGACGCCGGGCAATGTGTATTGAAACTGAAACAGGTTGCGTCCCGCCGTTGGAATATCGGAGACGAACTTCGTGGTAATGGTGCCCGACCGGACCGCAGTTTCCGTCTGTAGCAGCGGAGCGTCGGAGGTCACGGTCACCCGATCGGAAACACTGCCGACTTCCAGCACCAGATCCAAGTTCACACGATCGACACCCGTCAAGGTGATGCCTTCCCGGACCACCGGCCTGAAGCCTTCCTTTTCGGCCGTCAATTGGTATGCGCCCGATGGCAGAAATGGGGTTACATACCGGCCTGCTTCGTTGGTAACGGTCGGATAATCAACCTGCCGTTCCACGCTTCGAGCGACTACACGAACGCCGGGCATCGCAGCGCCCGTACTGTCGGATATGGTCCCAGAAACGATCGCCCGATACTCCTGCGCTACACATAACGAAGAAAGGGCCAGCACCCACGTGACGAACCTCATCAGCGCAATCTAACAGGAATGCGGTCTGCTGTCTACAGCTATTCTATTTATTCACGAATCCGTGATACAGGCCCATGTAGTAGGGCAGAAGAAAAGAAGCACCATCAGCCAGCCGACGTCCATCCCCACCGCTGTCCAGCCGCCACGGATCATGGTTCCAGTGCTCCACAAATCGTTCATCGATCGGTAGAACAGCTCCGCCCTTGAGATATCCGCGGCGAGCTTCCTCATCGGAGATGAACGGCGACAGGCGGACAACGTCGGAGCGGTGGCTGTTGCGAAAACCCCAATTGAACCTATCGAGCGGATATCGCCGAAGGGTGTCAAGAGACTGGGGCTGCCAAAGCGAAAAGTCAGGGTGCAGATCGATCGTTCGATGTGAGCCCCTGAACCCGAGATCTCTCAGGGAGGCCGCGGCGATGTAGTTGAACAGCGGATTCAGTTCCGGCTGCTCCATCTCCCACCGCCTGCGCAACGCGAATCCATACATCGAGCGCAGCCGTTCGTCCGTTTCATAGCGCATCAAGTTATAGAGGCACATGAACGCCATCTCGTCATCGGACTGATTACCCGCGCCTGCTCCGGCATGAGACTTCGGGATGAGCGTGTTCGTGTCGTAGGCTTTACGGTCACGCAGAAGCTGGGCGGCAGCGCCATACTTTGCGTCACCGGTGATGTGCTCCGCCGTTTTCAGATAGGAGAGGATGCTGAGCGAATTCAGCCCTCTTTCTTCCCACCATGCCATGTCGCGGTTCAGAGACGGGGGATCGAAGATGCCCCACCTTGTTGCCTTGCCATCATGATCGACGAGCTGGAAATTATGCTGGATGAGGTGATCCGTAAGTGCGGCGACGTGTTTGCGGACTTGTTCCTTTTGCTCGGCAGAAGCGGCCAGGTCGTAGTACACGCCATAGAAGAAGTAGTGACCGTCCAGCTCGTCGGAACTCGTATCGGATTTCCAAAACCACTTCTTGTCCGCGCTAAGAGGCCATCGCGGCTTCATGATCTTCCATAGCGAATCCCGAGTCTGGCGCAATTTCAGATCGCGCTCCGGCGTGTCCTTCACGTTAGGATTCGGCCCATCGCCAGGTAGGATTGTGCGCGCAACATAGCCGCGCGGCGCGGGGTGGCTGCCGCCCTGAGTCACCGTTCCCAGAAACTGGAGTGCTTTGAACGCCGCCGCGGCTCTTGGACATGCTTCCTTCACCCCTGCGCCACATGCGAATGCCTCGCCGGCCCCGTACATGGACGTCCAAAGGCCATCGTTGTCGCTGTCGGTTTGCGTGTATGCAGTCGAGTCCCCAGGGTTGGCTACGTTTACACCGAGGACATAGCCGTACTCGGTCCGTCGATGCCGTTTGACGATCTCAGCTTCGAAGTGTCTGGCTTTGTCGGCAAGCGTCATTGGACGGGTGCTAATTTGCCCCACGCCGCGCGCGGTGGCGAACCATGCGCCGTCCGGTGTGACCGCCACGGAGCGCACGGCGTCATCCGGCAGCCATCGCAATCCTTGCCGGTACTCCCACTTGCCACTCGACAAACGCATTGCGCCGATCGCACTCCCGAACCACAGGCTTGCGTCCGGTGCGACGCCAACAGAGGTCAGGTCGTTGTAGGGAAGCTCCTCCGGTCCGTAGAGCTTCCACCCCGCACCATGGCGGCAGCCTCCGCCTTGGGCGCTCGCGAAGCAGAGATCCCCGGAGGGCGAGTATATGACGGACCGCACGTCGGTGGGAGCCCAGCTGCGCGCGCCGTCTTCGGCCAGCACTCGGGTCCAGCCCTCACGGGAAGTGTGCTCGTAGAGCCCGTTGGCTGCGGCGACGGCCAGAGTTCCATGCCTGCCGGAAGCGATCTGCCGGATGCCTGGTTGTTTTCCGGCTACACGGGCGAACTCGCGGTCCCCGACGATCTCGTTGGCAGTCGCAGCGATTGTTCCAGCAGCGGTCGGCGCGAGACTTACAAGACCTGCTGGACTACTGCCGGACCTTCTCGCTTGCCCGGACGCGACGGTGTAAACACCTTGGCCCGTGGCGAAAGCCGTCCCATGCACATTGGCGGCAAGGGCACGAATCTCACTTGTCGGCGCACCGGGCACCAGGTTCCAACGACCGTCGGCAAAGCGAGCCAGACCGTTGACGGCGGCCGCGTAGACACTTCCGTCCGGTGCGGCGGCTACAGTCAGAACGACATCCAAAGGAAGGCCATTGCGCGAGTTGTAAAAGGTGCTCACCTGCTGCTGATAAGTCGATGCTGAGTCGGCAGGTTGCCAGCCGTATAGGACACACGTGCAGACCA
>DASQEG010000070.1:0-8493 GCA_035633775.1 Bryobacteraceae bacterium | reverse complement strand
AGATGGCGTCGATAAACTTGTTGCCGTTGTTCATGAACGGCCGGCCTCGGCCGAACGGCAGGTCGTACATCACGTTCGACGAGAAGCGATGCGTGGGGAGCCGTTCCCATACGGCGCGTTCGCGAAGGCGGTTGTAAGCGTCTTCCGGGCTCTGGCCATCTTCCAGATCTCCGATGTCGCGCGCCAGCGTGTAATAGGCCTGAACATGAAGTCCTTTGCTGTACCGTCGCATCGCCTGGAGAGTGAGCGCGTGGTACTGGTGGCCGGCGCCATTCTCGGCGTGCATGATCTCGGGGTACTGCGGGAACATGCGGGGCTTGTCAACGAACAGCCGTTCGTCAGCGACCGGCTGATTGATGTTTCGCGTGTATACACCCTGGCGCGTGCCCGTCCCTGTGTAGCCGGCCTGGAGGCCCCAGCCCCACCGCTGATGCTCGGCTGTGATCGTGTACTGCATCACGCGCGCAATCTGGATGTCGGCATTGGATCCGGCCGGGATGGACACAGTCGAGGGTCCGCCGGAACCGGAACTCGGGAAGGCATTCGGCCAAACGAGAGGACTTTCGATCGGGTTCACGAACGTGGGTTCACCCACGACGAACGGCACTCCGACTGTAGTGAGTCCGCGGGGCACCTGGTTGTAAGCGACACCGAAACCGCCACGAAGAACGGTGTCATTGCCCCAGGGTCGATAGGCGAAGCCGAAACGCGGCTGCCAGTTGTTCATATCGGGTTTGATGATGGTTCGGGCGTTGTAGCCGGCACTGCTGGCCGCAACCACGCCCACGTAGCCGCGAGGCATTAGCGGACTTACCTTATCGATCGCAGTGTCCGGCACGACGATATTGCCCGTGCTGATGTCGAACATCGATATCCGGTCGTTGGCTTCACGCCATGGCAACTGGGCATCCCAGCGCAGCCCCAGGGTCAAGGTCAGGTTCGGCAGCAGCTTCCACTCGTCGGTGAAATAGTAGCCGTGAGTCCAGCGCGTCCGATAGTTCTCGATTGTCGGGAAAGCACGTTCCATCTCGCTCGGAACGCCAAGCAGAAAGTCCGCATACGTGTGGCCCGTGAAGCGGTTCGTAAATGTGGACCGGCCAAAGAGTGTTTCAGCCTGCCGAAGATCGCGATTGGTCGAGTACCGGAGGTTCGTTCCCATCTTGAATGAGTGCGATCCACGGAAGAGGGTCACGTTGTCGATGTAGTTGTAGACATTGTTCGTGCCGCAAGGGTCGCAATCCTGCCGCGTTGAGATGTTCGACAACCCGAGATTCTGAAAACTAACCCGGTGAACGCCGGTGACTTCGTCGGGTATGCCGGCCGCGAGGCCGCGTAACCCGAGTTCGCTGACCAGTTGATTGCCGATGACCGGCGACTTGGTCGGGTTGCGCTCACCCGTCCAGCCGAAGCGAAACTCATTCAGCAGGTTTGCCCGGATGCTGTACGTGTGTGCCAGCGTCATGGTGTCCATGTACCGGTGGTTCAGAACCTGATCCTCGATCGTCGGCAGATTCGTGTCCGGATCGTTGAAATTCCACCGCACAGTGGTCAGGCGCCCGAAGATGAACTGCTTCTCACTGATGCGATGGTCAAGGCGTGTGGTCATCGTCGGCTGGTGTACGAAGGGGTAAAAGCGATTCACGCGGAAGTTGTTGGTCGCGAATGCCCCCGTGTTGCCGAAGTTCGGCGCCACGATGAAGCGGTCCTGGTAAGCGCGTGAGACCGGGTTGATGCGGTTCTGCGGAATGATGTTGTTCGGGAAAGGTGTGTTGTTGTTGAACGGATCCAGAATGGGTGTGGTGAGGTTTGAGAAATCACCACGCCTCCACATCTCAAGCGGCACAGTGCGATTAATCTGTACGTTCCGCCTGCTGCCGGAGGCGATCTCTGTTGTGTGGAAGAAGAATGTTTTGTTCCGGCCGTCGTAGACCTTCGGGATGTAAACAGGACCGCCGGCCGAGAAAATGAACTGATGGCTTCGGCCCGTGCTGCGCGCATTGTTGAACGGGTTTCGGGCTCTGAAGGCGGGAGTTGAATAATAGTCCGCCAGCGTGCCGTGGAACTCGTTGCTGCCCGAGCGGCTGGTCATCGTGATCTGTCCCAGGGTGGCCTGCTCGGCAGAACCCATTGAGATATCGATGCGCATCTCCTGCACCAGTTCGGTGCGGTCCAGCAATGGCCCCACCGGATTCGAAAAGGCTGTGGCGATTGACGTACCGTCGATCGTGGCATCGCTCTGGTTGTTTCCGGTGCCGCCCAGGCGGATGCTCCAGCCGCTTGTTCGCTCCACCTGCGGCGTCATGGTGAAGTAGTCCCACGCACGGCGCAAGGTGAGGGGCAGCGCTCTCATCACCTCGCGATTCATCGTGTTTGCCACGCGGGCGGTATCGGTTTCGATCAGTGTGGCGCCACCGGTTACTTCCACCGTCTGGCCAACGCCCTGGAGCGACATCTGAACGTCAACGCGGCGATTGTCACGGGCGGTGACGATGATGTCCTCGGCGCGGAACTCCTGAAAGCCGGCGGCCCTGGCGACAATTCGATAGGTTCCTTCAGGCAGATTCGCCAGCGTGTAGACACCGGCTTCGGTCGTTTGGGCTTTGAAGGTGTAGTTGCGGCTGACTTCAGTCGCTTCGATCGTTGCACCGGTCAGCACGGCTCCGCTCGGATCCGTGACAGCTCCAGTGATGGTGGCAAAAGTGCTTTGACCCACGGCGGCGGCCGCGAGGCACAGCAGTATGAGCACGCCAGCTACATAGTGACGAATGGTCATGTCTCACCCCTGATTGGTCAAGTCCCGTTGAGGCAAACGTATCGCGTGCCTCTCCGGGAGTGCTTACAGGAGATAACGCTCTCTGTTCCGCTGCGTCAACTGCGGGAATGACATTCCAGTGAACGTTCCACCTTGTGGAACAAAATGAGCCGCTATGACTGACTTCCGCAGTGTCTCGGTCCGGCATACAGAAAGCTTCGTTCCACTCTGTGGAACGTCTATTTTTGATATGATCTCCCGAGGCGCGGAGGCCTGGTCTGCCGTGAGCGAGGGACATTCAGTCGAGTCAGTGCTGCGCTCGTGCTCTATCGTTCGCGCCTTCCGCTATGACGGTGAGCTGCTTCGCCTCCGTGACGTGGTCGCGCGTACGTCGCTGAGCAAGACTACCGTCCACAGGCTGCTGCGGTCATTGGAGGCTGGCGGTCTGACGAAGCGTGTCGGGACCGAGACCTGGGCCTGTCTGGTGAAGCCCGTCGAGAGTTCGCGCGTAAGGATCGGCTTTGCGTCGCAAACGGCGCGTTCCAGCTTCTCTCAAACGGTGTCGGACAGCATCAGGCGTGCAGCGGCAGCAAACAACGTCGAACTGCTGGCGCTGGATAACAAGTACAGTCCAAAGATCGCATTGCGTAATGCCGAGCACCTGATTCGCGAGCGCGTCGATGCGGTACTGGAATTTCAGACGCACGAGGATGTGGCAGCGCTGATCGCGGCCCGGTTTGCGGAAGCCAACATTCCTCTGGTCGCAATTGAGATCCCCCACCCCGGTGCCGTTTTCTTCGGGGCGAACAACTATCAGGCGGGACTAATGGCCGGTCGTGCGCTTGGGAAATGGGCAAAGACGATGTGGCGCGGCCACGTAGCTGAGGTCCTGCTGCTCGAAGAGCGAATCGCGGGGCCGCTGCCGGCGCTGCGACTGACCGGTGCGCTGGCCGGTATCAAAGAGGCTGTGGGTGCAAGGGACGTCGACCTGCCGGTGACCAGCTATGATGCCCGCGGCAGCTTCGAACATGCACAGCATGTGGTGCGGCAGCACTTGCGCAGAACTCCCCGTCAGAACGTTCTCGTAGCCGCAACGCACGATCCTGTGGCGCTCGGTGCACTACGCGCGTTTGAGGAGGCCGGACGACTCCAGTCCTGCGCCGTAGCCAGCCAGAACGCAACCCGCGAAGCGCGTGACGAATTGCGAAGGCCGAGGAGCCGTCTGATCGGGAGCGTGGCCTATTTTCCCGAGCGCTACGGCGATGAACTCATTCCCCTCACACTTGCGATAGTGGCCGGACGCCCCACACCGCCAGCCATATTCGTGAGGCACCAACTGGTAACGCCGGCAAACGTGGATCAGCTCTACCCATCCGACGGGCACTTGAACGGATTCGCAGCGGGCGGGGCCGGCAACTAGCTCGGGAGCCGACTCGGGGCAGTGTTCTTTTCGCGCTCTCGCGTCTGGTGCGCTGAAACAGCGCGTAAACGCCTGCCGCGCCATGTGCAAGAGGGCTGTACCGGAGCCTGCGCTGTGACGTAAAATGAACAGACATGCAGCTGCGGTATCTTATTGCACTGGCAGCCCCTGCGTTGTGGGCACAAGCCGATTCGCAGCGTGCGATTGACGTTCTCCGGGCAAACTGCGCCTCCTGTCATGGCTCAGCGATGCAGATGTCCTCGCTTCGCCTCGATTCGCGAGACGGACTCGTCAAAGGTGGCGCAAAAGGGCCCGCGATCACCCCCGGCGATGCGGCAGCCAGCCGGCTGATGCAAATGGTGACGCATTCGGCTCAGCCCTCCATGCCGCCTGGCCGAAAGCTCCCCGAACCCGACATCGATGCATTGCGGAAGTGGATCGACGCTGGTGCATCCTGGCCTAAGGATGGTGGCGCGCTCGAGGTGAAAGCACCGACGTGGTGGTCGTTCAAGGTACCCACCCGGCCGGAGCCGCCTGCCGTCTCCTCGGCGTCTTCAATCGACCGCTTCGTTGACGCGAAGCTGAAAGAAAAGACCCTCCCCGCGGCGGCCAGAGCTTCCAAAGCCGTTCTGGTCCGCCGGGCGTACCTCGATCTGCATGGGCTTCCCCCGACGTTCGAGCAGTCGCAACGCTTTGTCAGCGACAGCTCCCCAAATGCCTGGGAGAAGCTGCTGGACGAACTACTGGCATCCCCGCGCTACGGAGAGAAATGGGGCCGCCACTGGCTGGACCTTGTCAGGTACGGTGACACTGCAGGTTTCGAGCAGGATCCGTACATTCTTGACGCCTGGCGCTACCGCGACTACGTCATCGACAGCTTCAACGCCGACAAGCCCTACGACAGATTCCTTAAAGAACAGATTGCGGCCGATGAGATCTGGCCGGAAGATCCCAAGGCCAGAACGGGAACCGGCTACTTCAGCGTGGGTACCAACCGGGACATGTTGTTCAAGGTTGAAGACATCAACCGCGTGGAGCAGCTCACTGACTACGTCGATACCACCTCCTCCGTGTTTATGGGGCTCAGCGTCGGGTGTGCCCGGTGCCACGACCATAAGTTCGATCCGATTCCGCAACGCGACTACTACCGCATGCAGGCCATCTTCACTCCTGCAATCAAGCATCGCGTGTTTCTCGATTACAACGGTGCGCGCGGCTATGACATCGGGTTGAACTATCGCGAGTTCAAGCTTCGCGACATCGGCGAAGAGATCAGCACGCTTCAGAAGCCGTATCGCGAGGCGCTGCGCAAAAAGAAGATCGCGTCGCTCAACGAAGACCTGCGGCTTGCCTTCGAGACGCCCGATGAGAAGCGAACTCCGGCCATGCGAGTGCTGGTCGACAGCAACCCGGAAGCCGTTCGCATCACGCAGGAAGACATTTACGCCGCGCTCTCTGCAGACGATCGCGCAAGGATCGATGCTCTCGGCAAGAAGCTCGTCGGTATGTTCGCCGGACATACGTCTGGCCCGATTGCTCCCGGCGTTATGGATTTCGACCGGGTTGCACCGGACACCTGGATGCCGGTTCGGGGTGCATCCGGCCTGGGCGAGAAGGTCGGACCCGGTTTACTGACCGCGCTGGGCGGAAGCGAGATCAAAGAGCCCCCTGCAGAGGCGATTACCACGTTCCGCCGGAAAGCACTGGCGGAATGGCTCGCGAACCCGCAGCATCCGTTGACCGCCCGCGTGATGGTCAATCGGATCTGGCAGTACCATTTCGGTCGCGGCATCGTAGCAACACCTTCCGATTTCGGCACCCGCGGCCAGGCGCCTTCACATCCGGAACTGCTGGACTGGCTTGCGACGGAATTCGTAACCAGAGGCTGGTCCATGAAAGCGATGCACAAGCTGATGATGAGCTCGGAAGCGTATCAGCGTGAATCAAACGTCAGTGCCGACGTAAAGACTAAAGATCCCGAGAACGTGTGGCTTTCGCATTTTTCGCGCCGGCGGCTCGAGGCTGAAGAGGTGCGCGACAGCGTTCTTCAGGCAGCCGGTACGCTGAACCTGAAAATGGGTGGCCGCCCCGTAGTTCCCCCACACACGAAAGAAGAGCTGTTCGGAATGTCGCAGTCGCCGGAAAACTTTTGGCCGGTGTCCTGGAACAAAGAGGACCACGTGCGCCGTTCCGTCTACACGCTCATTCGGCGGAGCTATCGACCACCGCTGACCGAGGCTTTTGACGGCCCGGACGGGACTCTTCACTGCGCGCGTCGCGACGAATCGACGGTGGCACCGCAGGCGCTAACGTTGATGAACTCGGATTTCGCGTACAACCAGGCGCGAGCCCTGGCCGCACGGCTGAGTAAGGAGACGACTCCGGCCGCCGTTGCCACCAGAGCTTATCGTGAGGCCCTGGGCCGCGACCCTTCCGAGGAGGAAGTCCGACTGACTGTAGGCTTCCTGAGCAAACAGCAGAAACTTACGGGATCGCTGGAAGCCGCGGCGATCGAACTCGCACGCGGCTTGTTCAACCTGAACGAATTTTTGTACGTCGACTGAGCGGAGGAACCGGCTGTGGATCAAAAGCGCAGAGATCTTCTTTTTCGGCTGGGCAACGGATTCGGTGCCGCCGCACTTTCTCAGATGTTGCCCCCGAGCTTGTTTGCCGGTTCGGCTGTAAACCCGCTCGCCCGCAAGGTACCGCACGAGGCAGCGAAAGCAAAAAGCATCATCTACTTGTTCATGCATGGCGGCGTCAGCCACGTCGACACATGGGATCCCAAGCCGGAGCTGACAAAGCGGAGCGGCCAGACGGTTCCCGAGAGCTTTGCCCGCGGGTTGAAGACGTCGAGGATCGACTTTAACAAAGCTCTTATCCGGGGCACGCCGTGGGAGTTCACTCGCGCTGGCCAGTCCGGCATCGAAGTGAACGCTCAGCTCATGCCTCACACGGCGAAGCTGGTGGACGACCTCGCCGTCGTGCGTTCCTGTTATGGCGATGCTTTCGACCACGCGCCCGCTATCAACCTGCGAGCCACCGGTTCGCAGTTTCCCGGACGCCCGTCACTGGGCTCCTGGGTCGTGTACGGGCTGGGTGCAGAGAACGAGAATTTGCCTGCGTTCGTGGTCATGTCAGACGGCGCGATGAAGTCGGGTAACCTGCCCTACAACGCCGGCTATCTGCCGACCGTCTACCAGGGCACCGTATTCCGCAAGGGTGCAAGCCCCGTGCTGCACCTCGACTCTCCAGCGGGCGTGACTCCGGACGTGCAACGCGGAACGCTGGACTTCATCAACGAGATGGACCGCCGTCATCTTGCCACGCGCGAGGGCGACTCGGCGCTGGAAGCTCGTATTGCCTCGTACGAACTTGCGTATCGGATGCAGTCCCATGCGCCGGACGCGGTTGATCTGTCGAAGGAGTCCGAGGCGACGAAGAAGCTCTACGGTATCGGTGATCCGATGACGGACGACTTTGGTCGCAAGTGTCTCCTTGCGCGGCGGCTGGTGGAGCGTGGTGTTCGCTTCATACAGCTGTTCTCCGGCACGAATCTGGGCGACGACTGGGATGACGCCCACAATGACCTTGTCGGCGCCCTGGGCAAGATGTGCAGGAAGACAGACCAGCCCGTCGCAGGCCTGCTGATGGATCTCAAAGCCCGTGGGTTGCTGGACCAGACTCTTGTCGTTTGGGGTAGCGAGTTCGGGCGCACGCCGCTTGCTGAAGGTAAGAACGGCCGCGACCACCATCCTTACGCATTCTCCATGTGGATGGCGGGAGGCGGTGTCAAAGGCGGTCAAGTCATCGGCAGCTCCGACGAGTTTGGTTTGCGTGCTCAGGACGACAAGAAGGATGTGCATGACGTGCATGCCACGGTCCTGAGGCTAATGGGTCTTGAGCACACGCGCCTGACGTACCTGTACCAGGGTCGCGATCAGCGGCTCACCGATGTGCACGGACAGGGCGAGTTTAGCCAGCTCCTCCTGCGAGGCTGAACCGCTGCTCGCTTCGCGGTGTGGCGGCCGACATCTGAAGTGAGATGATGTGGGCGATGCTGACACGTCGAACCCTGCTGGGTTCTGCTGTTCTGGCCGGCTGCCGGCAATCTCGAGGCACGGTCATCGGCATGGTGCCCAAGGGCACCAGCAACATCTTTTGGAAAACCGTCCATGCAGGTGCGTTGAGTGCAATCGATGGCAAAGGCCTGACGCTCGATTGGAACGCGCCCGCACTCGAGACCGATTCCACACGTCAGATGCAGATTGTGGAATCGATGCTGAATCGTCGCGTCAGCGGCATCATTCTTGCCCCGGTG
>DASQEG010000069.1:0-1856 GCA_035633775.1 Bryobacteraceae bacterium | reverse complement strand
TCAATGCCCCATTGGCCGACCGCGTTTGGGAGAAGTCGCCCATGCGCTCAAGCTGAGTGGGCACAGTGAAGGTTCGCACGAATCCGTCTCGACGCCTGGACCCCTCATACGCGAAGAAGAAGAACGTCTTGTCCTTGCCGTTATAGATTTTTGGGAGAACGACCGGCCCACCCACCGTTCCGCCGAACACGTTGTAGCGAAGGGGAGCGCGCACTTTCTCGCCGTTCTGGATCGGCGCGAAGAAGTTCGCGGCGTCAAGCTTCTCGTTCCGGAGGTACTCGAACAGCGTGCCGCGAAGCTGGTTTGTGCCGCTTTTGGTGGTTGCAATAATCACGCCTCCGGCGCTGCCTCCGTACTCGGCGGAGTAATTGTTTGCGAGGACTTTCACCTCAGCAACGGTCTCAACCGGCGGATCGATGTCGATTTGTCCGATGCCGAGACGCATGTTCTGTCCCGTCCCGCCATCGATGAAGAAGCTCTGGCTTTGAGTGCGGCCTCCCGCGAGGCTGAAGTTCGGCTTGCTCCCGGAGTCATAGTTCACAAAAACGGCCGCAGGTGTCAGGTTGATCAGGTTCATCGTCCTGCGGTCCCCAAGAGGCACATCTTCGACGGTTTTCGTTTCCACAAGCTGGCTCACGTCGGAGGTCCGCGTCTCCAGCATCTGCGCCGACGCAGTCACGCTGACCGTCTCAGATACCTGCCCGACTTCCAGAGCGATGTCGAGTTCAAGGGATTGGCCGGTACTGAGCTGGATGCCGCGACGCTGGTAGCCGCGAAACCCGGTATGGGTGACCTCAACCGTGTACTCGCCGATCGGCAGATTGCGAAGCGAGTAGAATCCGCTTTCGTTTGTCGTGACGTTGGCAGCCACGCCCGTCGCAACGGCGGTCGCTCGTACTTCCGCGTTTACAACGACCGACCCCTGGGGATCCCGGACGGAACCGGAGATCGTGGCCTGAGGAGACTGAGCAAACAACGCATAGGAAATCAGCAGGACTGCGCTAACCAGGACCCTGAACATGGAAGAAGTCTAGCGCAGCAGAACGCAACAGCTAGTGCGCGCCGTTCGTGGTGGCGGGCGGCACGGTGCCAGCCGAATAGACCCGCTGCAGTTCCTGCATCCGCCCCATGTAGCGGCGGTGAATCTCGCGGTACTGGGGCGTTTTCCACAGTCGAACCTGCTCCCGGCGGAAACGATCGAACTGTGAGTTGAGCCGTAAGGCATCCGAGAGGTTTCGAATTCGCTCTGTGACCTTGCGGTACTCCGGGGTGGAACGCATTAGTTCCGCGTTTTCAGCTTCAGGTAATGGTAAAGCCGCAAGTTGCCAAATCCCGCCTCGAAGCAGAGCGGGTTCGCATACCACAACATGGCGGAACTGCAGCGCCCGCCGT
Source organism: Bryobacteraceae bacterium (assembly GCA_035633775.1). Classification (GTDB taxonomy): domain Bacteria; phylum Acidobacteriota; class Terriglobia; order Bryobacterales; family Bryobacteraceae; genus JAWXCM01. The sequence goes on along the minus strand of DASQEG010000069.1, from coordinate 464 downwards.
TGCAGGTCGATCAGCCGGATCTCCAGATCGAGACGAGCTGCGCTGAGAACAGCCGGCGCGTGGCTGATCAGCAACTCGTAGCGGTCGCGAATCCAGGCTTCCTCCACGGCTTCGTAGGCACGCCACGCGTCTCCATCAGGCGACCCATAGGCGGCACTGGCTGTACCAAGCAGCAAAAATGCCGCCTCAATTATTGCTCGGCGCGTCGGCGCACTCAACGGACTCTCCTTAGCCTGTGAGCTTCCACACAGGTGACTTCCTTCACGTAACTAAAGCGTAAACGCCCTGTCAACCGGCTCAACGGACCTGACGTACTATTCAGGCGTGAGTCTGTTGATAGGCATCCACCCCGTCCGCGAGGCGCTGAAGTCAGGCCGGCCAATCGACCGCGTTCTGGTGGCAAAGGGTGCCGGAGGTCAGCGTATTCAGGAGATTGCAGACCTCTGCCGGGAGCGACGGGTGAG
>DASQEG010000068.1:0-3068 GCA_035633775.1 Bryobacteraceae bacterium | reverse complement strand
GATTCTGGTCAAACCTCGGACTCTCTTTAAGCTTCTGCCGGCGGAACGATTCATCGACTGCGTTCATGCGCCGATTCTGGAAGTACTCGTAAAGAGCTGCGTGGAACGCATTGCTGCCTCGGACGAGAACTGAATTGAATTGACCGGCACTGGAATGCCCAAATTCCGGAAGGAATTGATTCTGCTGAATCGTGAGCTCCGCCACGGCCTCGTTGGACGCCGACACGAGAGGGCCCGTGGTGGCGCGGTTGTTCAAGTCCAGCCCTTCGAGGGTGAAACTATTGCTGGTCGGCCGCTGCCCGCCGATGGAAGGTCCGGTGCCGAACCCGAGACCGCCGCTGGACGCGACTCCAGGCGCGAGCAGACTGAGGTTCGTAAGACTCCCAGACCCCGCACCGGTGATGGGAAATGCTGTGAGTTGCCGGCCGAAAAACGTCGACTGCAGTGTGGAGGTAGTTGTATCGATCGGTAGAGGTGCCGTTGTGACCTCCAGCGAAGTTGAGACGGTCGCTACCGAGAGCACCACGTTTAGCGTTTGCGATCGGCCGGCCTGGACACGCACAGCCTTTACCGCGGCCGCTGAGAAACCTGTAGCTGTCGCCTTCAGCTCATAATCGCCTGCGGAAATGCCCGTGTAGCGGTAGTACCCATTTCCTTCAGTTTGGACGCGCCGACTGACACGCGTTTCGGGGTGCAGCAGTTCGAGCTGAACGCCCGGAACCGCCAGGCCGGTCGAGTCCCGGACCGTCCCGGACAGCACTGCTTCTGAGCCCTCGGCGAAACAGGTCGGCATAAGGGCCAGCCAGACGAGTAGAGTGAGAAACGTGCCGCTGACCGGGAACTTGCCCGGTCGCCAATTCAAAGTGCGCATGACCTTCCCTGTGCCTCATGGTTCACCTTGCTGAGGTGTTTTGGCTAAGTTGGAAGGTGCGCGGACGGGTGCAATCCTCTCACCGGGATTTCACAGCGCCGGCACCGCCGGGCGTTACCTGAGATTCCGTGATCCTGTGAATGTCGTTGGCGGCAAGGCCACGAAACATCTCGACGTTACCGTTCGGCCACCGAACCTCCACATCTGCGTGCGTCGCATCGCCAAGCCCGAAGTGCAGCCGCAGATCGCTCTGCGACAGATAGCTGCCGCCACTGCGCACTTCATCCACCTGCCGGCGTTCCCCTGTGGCACACGTGACACGGGCGCCAATGGCGGCCCGATTTGACGAGGTGCCGCGCAGCTGCAGTTTGATCCAGTTCCTCGCGTCCTTCAGCGCGCACCTCAGCAGTTGAGGAAGGTGATTGACGCAGTTCACGACCACGTCGAGAGTGCCGTCATTGTTGAAGTCGCCAACGGCGCTGCCTCTGCCTGGAACCTGGTCGAGCGCACCCGGCCCCGATTCTGCAGAAACGTCTGCGAAGCGGCCATTCCCGAGATTCCTGTAGACTACTTTGCGCTGCCGGTAACCAGACTCCGCAGCGGTTTCGCCGACCTCGGGATATACGTGCCCGTTCGTGAGCAGAACGTCGGGCCAGGTATCGTGGTCGAAGTCCGCGAAATTCGCACCCCAGCCAAGGAATCGGGTATTGCGGCCCAGCCCAGCCTGGAAAGTACGATCCTCAAACGTGCCGTCACCGTTGTTCCGATACAGACTGGATGTATCGCCGGCGAAGTTCGTCTTGACTATGTCAACGCGACGATCACCGTCGTAGTCCGCTGCGGCAACTCCCATACCAGCCTGCGGCTTGCCATCGGCGCTGTACGCGGCGCCTGCCTCGATTCCTATGTCGGTGAATGTGCCGTCGTGGTTGTTGCGGTAAAGCGCTGAAGACGTCGAGTCATTGGCAACGTAGATATCGGGCCAGCCATCGTCATCGAAGTCACTCACCAGAACTCCGAGCCCATAGGTGCCCGGTGTCTTCAGAATTCCGGCCCTCTCCGATACGTCGCTGAATGTGCCGTCGCCATTGTTGCGGAGGAGCAGATTTCTGCCTCCATCGAGCCCAGGAGGGCCGCAAGCCACGCGCATTCCTTTATACAGGCAGTTGCCGGATTCAGGCACGGGAACGGTCCTGGGATCGAAATCGATATAGTTTGCGATGAACAGGTCGAGGTGTCCGTCTCTGTCGTAATCGAGAAATGCACACCCCGTGTTCCACCGGTTCAATCCCGTGCGAGTCGTGCGCGCTACCCTGGCAATGCCCGATCGTTCCGAAATATCACTGAACGTTCCGTTCCCATTGTTGCGGTACAGCACACAATCGCCCCAGTAAGTGACCAGAAGATCCAGGCGCCCGTCGTTATCGAAGTCGCCTGCACAGCAGCCCTGGCCCCAGCCGGTTTTCGCAACACCAGCTTTCAGGGTGATGTCCGTAAAAGTGCCATCGCGGTTGTTTTTATAGAGCCGGCTTACAGGTGCATCGGAGCGCGCCCAGTTTGCTTCGAACCGCGTGCCGTTGACAAGGAAGATATCGAGCCAGCCATCGTCGTCATAGTCGAACAGCGCGACCCCGCAGCCGGTCGTCTCCAACAAAAACCGGTTCCGGTTCTCGCCTCCGAACACCGTCTTGCTGCGGAGACCTGCTTCACGCGCCACGTCCGTGAACTGAACGCTCCAGCCCGCTGCAGAAGCAAACTGCTGAATGGAGAAAACACCAGTGCCGGCACACAGGGAGCGCATAAATCGACGCCGTGAATCTCGCATGTTAACGGCTGTTCACGAGCACTGCATGTAAGCTGTGGGTCATTGCACTGTATGCCTGCGGACCCCGTTTATCGCTTCCCTGACCGGAGCATCCTCGCCTGCTCAGCTTCCCTGCTGTGCTTCAACCGGCTTCCTTCGGCAAAGGCAAGGCGACTACCTTCCAGGTCTCCCTGCATCTTCAGGATTTGACCGATGGTGTTGTGGGGCCCGGGGTCGGAAGCGTCCAGCCGGACGGCTTCGCGCAATGCGCGAAGCGCTGAATCGAGTTCGCCCTTCTGCTTCAGTGCTGTCCCCAGCATGTAATGGGCAGCCGCGTAGGATGGTCGAAGCTCCACTGCTTTGCGCATGTGCGTGGCCGTAGACTCGAAGTCC
>DASQEG010000067.1:0-1762 GCA_035633775.1 Bryobacteraceae bacterium | reverse complement strand
CGTAGTCGGGAAACTTACATGGGTACCCGTTCCTGAGGCGCTATGGATTGGCACGGTGTCTCTGTTCAGGGCGAACGCGTCGTTCTTGCCCGTGTACATGCTGGGCCAGATCTACCCGGCCGGACACAGAGGCTACTTCCTGTTGGGACTTCTGCTGAAGACGCCAGTTCCCCTGCTGCTGCTGTTCGGGTTCAGCGGCGCACTCCTGCTGCATCGAATCCTACGGCGACGTGTCTCGGCCTCGGACTGGCTATGGATCACACCCGGCCCGCTGTACCTGGTGCTCGCTTCATTATCGAGTTTGCAGTTCGGTGCCCGGCTGGTTTTGCCGGCGTGGATCTTTGCCGCGCTGATCAGCGGTGTCGGTGTGCGGTGGCTTGCTTGCCGAACTCGCGGCCGTGCAGTTCTGGCCGGCATTGCAGTGACGGTGGCGTCCTCGAGCATCCTTTCGTACCCACACGGGCTGGCCTATTTCAACGGCAGCATTGGCGCCCGTACCGAGGCAGTGCGATACCTGGCGGACAGCAACATCGATTGGGGTCAGGCGGTCCGCGATGTGGCTCGTTTCGCAACGCGCAATCATGTCCCTCACATACATCTTGCGCTTTTTGGCCTGGATCCGCCGTCGCGACACTTCGCACCGGGAACGTGGGACCTCGTGCCTGTGCCCTGGTCACCGGAACCTTCGACTCCCACGCGATATCCAGTGGCGGGAGGCTGGTATGCGGTCAGTGCGGCGTTACTCCCGGGGCATTCCTTCGTACCCGAGTACCGCGAGTACTTCGCCGAGTTTCGCGCACGTGAGCCGATCGCGACTGCCGGCGGTTCGATCTTTATTTATCGAATTGACTAACCGGTTCGGTTTCAAGGCCCATCTGGGAGAGCCGGTATCGAAGAGCGTTGCGCGTAATGCCGAGCAGGCGTGCTGCCTGACTCTTGTTGCCGTTTGCACGTTTGAGCGCCTCGCGCATAATCGACTGCTCAAAGGCGTCCAGACTCATGCCGTCGGGGAGAAAGGTAGACGCCGATCGCGGCCGTGAGCGCGCAGTATCAATGCGAATATCCTCAGCCCGCAGTACATCGGATCCACACAGGACGATGCTGCGCTCGATCACGTTTTCCAATTCGCGCACATTTCCCGGCCACTCCTGAGCCATCAGTTTGTCCATCGCATCGGCGGCAATCGAGCATTCCCGTCCTGCTTCGTCGCTGAACTTACGTGCGAAATGTTGCGCCAGAAAGGGAATGTCTTCGCGGCGTTCCCGAAGGGGCGGAATGCTGATCGGCAGGACGTTCAGCCTGTAGTAGAGATCTTCACGGAACGTCCCGTTTTCAAGAGCGACCCGCAGGTCGACGTTCGTGGCAGCGATCACGCGGACATCGATGCGGAGCGTCCGGTTGCTCCCAAGACGTTCCAACTCGCGTTCCTGCAGCACGCGCAAGAGCTTCACCTGAACGGCCGGCGGTACATCACCGATCTCGTCGAGCATCACTGTCCCGGTGTCCGCCTGCTCGAACTTGCCCGGCTTGCTTGTCGCAGCGCCCGTAAACGCACCCTTCTCGTATCCAAAAAGTTCGCTCTCCATCAAGTTCTCGGGAAGCGCCGTGCAGTTGATCTTCACAAAAGCGTTATTTCGGCGCGGCGAATGATGGTGAATGGCACGTGCAATCAGATCCTTTCCAACCCCGCTCTCGCCTGCTAACAGAACGGTGGCGCGGGTAGGTGCCACGCGCATGATGGTCGCAAAGACCTCCTGCATCG
>DASQEG010000066.1:0-2895 GCA_035633775.1 Bryobacteraceae bacterium | reverse complement strand
ATCGTTTCGCTGACGAATCGACCGCCGATCGTTTGGGAACGACTCCTGAAGGACGGGAGAGCCTGATCCCGCTACTGGGCTTTTCACGACTTGCGCCTTGAGTACCGGCTGAATAGGATGCCACATAGGCCCGTCGCCAAGAGCGGCAGAGTGCCGGACTCCGGAATTGGGGTGATGTGGCTGTTGATCCACTCATCGTACTCGGAGACCCGCGTGAACCCGCTCAATTCCCCGAAGCTCCAGTTCAGACTCAAATCGATATCGGCCGTGGATCCGTTCGGATTGACATGCCGCGTACCGAAGGATGATACACCCACGATACGATTTCCAGTCAGACCTGGGGAACCCGAGTCGCCAGGCCCCGGGATTACCTCATCGAGACCCAGTCCTCGGTCCTCAATGCCGAAGAACCCGAGGGCATCGTGGGCCGCTGAACCGTCGTCGAAGTCGGTCAGAAGTACTGTGGCCCCGGCAGTGAATCCGGTCAAACGTCCGCGTACATCCGCCAAAGTCGCGTCGAGCCTGTTCCGACCGCGGCGGCGAACACCATCGAATCCCGCAAACCCTGTTGCGCCCGTTCCCGTCCCACCGTAGCCTGCGAGATCGATGGCCAGGCCAACCTCGTTGGCACCACTGAAAACGTCATATCGGTTTATACGTGCCGACGCCTGCCGAGCCAGAGTCAGAACGGCCAGATCTGCCCCGGCGCGAAAGTCGCCTGTCCAATCCGGATGTATCAAGTAGCCTGAGATCCCAATACTTTCGTCTCCCATACCGGACGCGAACGTGATCGTGGAAGAAAAGGCATTGATAACACCGGCCGCATCGGTTACGCAGTGAGCAGCAGTCAAAATGTGCATTCCGGAGCCCAGAAGTGACCCGGAACATAGCTCCCCTCCGCTCGGAGTGTCAACAATCATCCGGCCTACTCCGTCAAAACCCGACCCGCTGCGTGTGACATAGCGCGGACTCGACGGATCTCCGGCTGTGATGAGCAGCGGCGCGCTTTGTGACCCCGTGCCGATGCTGGCTGACAGACCGGGCCAGCAGAACAGGAGCGTACCGGCCCACCGAGCGACTGTACTGGAGCTTAAAACCATCGCATTCCTCCGAGAATTGACCGAAGTTAGTATAAGCACACTCCGGCGCTTGCTGCTGGGCGGCAAGGCCGGTTGCGGAACCTGCAAGTCCGTAGAGCTTCTAAGTTGTTGTGCTGTGATGCGCGGGTACTTGTTCTGAACACTAACGTTGGTCTTCAACGATTTGAGGACGTTCGGCAGCAGCTTTCAGACTTTCGAGGATACGCTTAGCGCGTTCTCGTATCGCTTCACTTGCATCGGCCTGAGCCGTTTCCGCAACGGCCTTCAACACTGTCTCGTCATACAGCGCGTCTAGTGCTGTCCACCGGATGTTCTCCGACGGATCCGTGCGCGCGAGAACGGCCAGCACCTCCGCTGGCACCGGCATGCCCTTTTGTAACGCCAAGCTCAAGATTCGGTGGCGGACACCATCGTTCGTTTCACGCCTTCCGCTTAGCGTCTGCAGGACAAGAGCGCGACTCCGGTCATCCTGTCGGCCAATCAGTGCTTCGTACGCCTGTCCACGGACCTGCGGGTCCGGACTGCCCAGGGCCGCCTCGAGTTCCTTCCGGCCCGCCCACATTTCGGGGGGTACCGGCCGTAAACCGGACGCCGTACCTTGTGGATACACCCACACAGTCCGTAGCTTGGCGACCGCCTGAGTATCGGCGGCATAGTAGAAGAACGCCTCGTTCGGCGTGATTAGCTGAAGCACCGCCTCAGCAACAGGAACCTTAGTGAGATCCGCGGACACGAGCGTCTCGGGCACACCTTCTGTCACCATCATCCGGACGTCTGCTTTCGGACCGATTTCTTCCAGGACGCGACGGATCGGAACCCGGTGTGCGCTCACATTAAGGAGTCCGTTCTGACACGTGACACTCAGCGAACCAGCGGAGGGCTCCGCCGCGGCTGAGGCCACCTCCTGCCCGGTTACCGTCATACATGTCGCAAACACCGCCGCGACCATCTTCAGCGATCCTGACGGACGTGACACCGGTCCTGCAAGCACCATTCACGACCTCCGATGAGCAACCACAACTATGGAAATGAAGGCTCACAACCTGGTCCTGTTCACCAGGATAGTGCGTGGGGACGATCATTCCACCACTTGCCCCACGCACCTTGCAAAGAGCTGCCCAACATCCGTTGGCGGCCCATCCTGTCCCGCTGTCACGAGACGGGGACGGGTGCCGACTTCATGTGCCCTGGGATCTTAGTAGACGCGCCGGCCGTTCTGATAAGCGACGGCTTCGAGTGTCCAGTCATCAATGTAGCCGTACAACCGGTCGTTCCGGTTTTGATCGTACACCAGAAACGACACGAAAACCCGGTAAGTGGTTCCTCCCGGATAGTTGCCGCCGGCAAACGGAGTGTAGACCCAGTTGCCCTTGTGCGTTGCATAGCTGTCGTCGGAGCAGAAGGCCTGGTCCCGATCAAACGGCTGCAAGTTAACCTCCTCACGAGTTCTAAGGTTCGTCACGCGTACGCGAATCAACAACGCATCATTGTCCGCATACTTCTTGTACTTATCCTTGTTCTTGTCGAACAACCGGCATTCTGCGGAGAATGCGACATTGAACAACCACGTCGCATAAGCAGGCACCGTGATGTCGACGTATCCGTCGCGCAGATTCGTGAAGTTGTACCCCTGTTTACGATGGTTCTCGTAGAAGTACTGCGCATAGGTAGATGTCGCCGCGCTCTTTGCGACCGCTCCATCTCCCGCCCAGCGTTGTGGAGGATAGTAAGAGTTCTCCACAGCGCTCGGCGCGTTCTGATCCGCAGTTGGGTTCTGCGCGAATGCGGGCATTGC
>DASQEG010000065.1:0-3448 GCA_035633775.1 Bryobacteraceae bacterium | reverse complement strand
CATCCCACCGGAGCTACGTCCCCTCGTCCCACTCGATGGCGGTCGCTTCGCCACGTCGGACTTGAACGACCTGTACCGCCGTGTCATCAACCGCAACAACCGTCTTAAGAAGCTGATGGAGCTCCATGCGCCGGACGTCATCGTCCGCAACGAAAAGCGCATGCTGCAGGAAGCTGTCGACGCTCTGTTCGACAACGGCCGTCGCGGCCGTGTGCTGCGCGGTGCCAACAACCGTCCGCTAAAGTCGCTGTCCGACACCCTCAAGGGCAAGCAGGGCCGCTTCCGTCAGAACCTGCTCGGTAAGCGCGTCGACTACTCCGGCCGATCCGTAATCGTTGTCGGCCCCGAGCTGAAGCTTAACCAGTGCGGCCTGCCGAAAAAGATGGCGCTCGAGCTCTTCAAGCCGTTCATCTATCACCGGCTGGAGCAGCGCGGCCATTGCACCACGATCAAGCAGGCGAAGGAACTCGTCGAGCAGCAGGATCCTGTGGTGTGGGACATCCTTGAAGAGGTGATCAAGGATCATCCGATCCTTCTCAACCGCGCTCCTACGCTGCACCGCCTCGGCATTCAGGCCTTCGAGCCCGTGCTTGTCGAAGGTAAGGCGATCAAGCTGCACCCGCTGACCTGTACTGCCTTCAACGCTGACTTCGACGGCGACCAGATGGCGGTTCACATTCCGCTGTCGCCGGAAGCTCAGATCGAAGCTTCGACCCTGATGCTGTCGGCCAATAACATTCTGTCGCCTGCACACGGAGCACCGATCGCAGTGCCCTCGCAGGACATGGTGCTGGGCCTGTACTATCTCACTAAAGAGCGCAAGGGCACGAAGAACGAAGGCCGCAAGTTCGCCTCGGTCGACGACGTACTGATCGCGCTCGAGATGGGTGAGGTGGAAACGCAGAGTCCGATCGAGCTGCGCTACAGCGGCCGCGTCATCGACCTGACCAAGGCTTTTGACTCGCAGAACATCAATCGTGTCGAGCCGGTTGAATACAGCAAGCAGAACCTGAAGACCACCGTCGGCCGCGTCATCCTCAATGACGTTCTTCCCGATGAGATGCCGTACATCAACGGCCTGCTCAAGAAGAAGGGCCTGACGCAGCTGGTCCACTACTGCTCTCTGAAGTTCGGTCTGCACACGACCGTCGGCATGCTCGACCGCATCAAGGAGCTCGGGTTCCTGTATGCGACGCGCGCCGGCATCTCAATCGGTATCGATGACATGGTTGTGCCCGCCGTCAAGGGCGAACTGGTCCGCCGTGCCGAAGAGAACGTCATCGAAGTCCAGAACCAGTACCAGGAAGGCGCCATCACGCAGGGTGAGCGCTACAACAAGATCATCGAAATCTGGTCGAAGGTCACCGAAGAAGTCTCGAACGAAATGTTCAAGAGCATGGAAGAGGATGACCGCACCGGACGCTACCTGAACCCGATTTACATCATGGCCGACTCCGGCGCGCGCGGATCGAAACAGCAGATCCGCCAGCTGTCCGGTATGCGTGGTCTGATGGCCAAGCCGTCGGGCGAGATCATCGAAACTCCGATCACCGCGAACTTCCGCGAAGGCCTGAACGTGCTGCAGTACTTCATTTCTACGCACGGCGCACGTAAGGGTCTGGCTGATACCGCGCTGAAGACGGCCGACTCAGGCTACCTGACGCGCCGCCTTTGCGACGTCGCTCAGGACGTCATCATTCAGGAGCACGACTGCGGCACCGGCGAAGGCATCTATGTCGAGCCGATCATTGAATCGGGCGAAATCATCGAGCCGTTGCGCGACCGCGTGGTGGGTCGTGTGGCTCTCGAGGATCTCCACGACTACGAAGCGAACATTATCGTCAGCGTCAATCAGGAGATCACTGAAGAGCTCGCTGCACAGATCGAAGCCGCGGGTATCGAACGTGTCCGCATCCGCTCCGTGCTTACGTGCGAATCGCGTCGCGGTGTATGCCGGCTCTGCTACGGCCGCAACCTGGCGACGGGCCGTCTGGTGGAACGGGGTGAGGCCGTCGGCATCATCTCGGCTCAGTCAATCGGCGAACCCGGCACGCAGCTCACCATGCGTACCTTCCACATCGGCGGTGCGGCGACCGGATCCTCCGAGCAGTCGAAGCAGGACGCCCGTACGGACGGTTTCGCGAAGTACATCAACATCAACACGGTTCGCAATAACCGCGGTGAACTGATTGCGATGAATCGCAGCGGTATTCTTGCTGTCGTCGATGACAAGAACCGTGAGCGCGAGCGTTATCAGGTTGTGTACGGCGCGCGCATTCTAGTCGAAGACGGCGCTCCGGTCAGGGAGAACCAGGATCTGCTCGAATGGGATCCGTACACGTTCTCGATTCTGACGGAGGTCAGCGGTACGGTGCACTTCCGCGATCTGATCGAGGGTGTGACCGTGCAGGAGCAGGTGGACGAGATCTCGGGCAACATGCAGCTGGTCGTCGTGGATTCACCGGACGAGAAGAAGCTGCCCGCACTTGAGATCATTCCGACGGGCGGTACGCGTCGTGATGCGAAGCGATATCTCATGCCGACCCACGCGCACCTGATGATTCGTGAGGCCGACGAGGTGCACGCCGGCGACGTGCTGGCGAAGATTCCGCGCGCTACCACGAAGACGAAGGACATCACCGGCGGTCTGCCTCGTGTTGTCGAGCTGTTCGAAGCTCGAAAGCCGCGCGAAACGGCCGTCATTGCCGAGATCAACGGCGTAGTGAAGTTCGGCGAAATCAGCAAGGGGAACCGTCGCGTGTACGTCGTTGGTGATGACGGCGAGCAGCGCGAATATCTGATCCCCCGCGGTATCCACATCAACGTGCAGGAAGCCGAGCGTGTACGCGCCGGTGATCCGCTGATGGATGGTCCGCGCAACCCGCACGACATTCTCGCCGTGCTCGGCGAGAACGAACTGCAGAAGTACCTGGTGAACGAGATCCAGGAAGTCTACCGTCTGCAGGGCGTGAACATCAACGACAAGCATCTTGAAGTGATCGTGCGCCAGATGATGCGCTGGATCAAGATCGACGATATCGGGGACAGCGAGTTCCTCCCTGAGGAGATTGTCGACCGCTTCAAGTTCCGCGACGAGAACGATCGCGTACTGGCGGCAGGCGGCCGTCCGGCAACGGGCAAGCCTACCCTGCTGGGTATCACCAAGGCATCGCTTTCGACGGACTCGTTCATCTCCGCGGCGTCATTTCAGGAGACCACGCGCGTGCTCACCGAAGCTGCTATTAACGGCAAGGTGGACTACCTGCGCGGTCTCAAGGAGAACGTCATCATGGGTCGCCTGATTCCTGCGGGCACTGGCATGGAGTACTACCGCCAGATCCGCATTCAGGGCGAGGACATGGAAGAGGAGACGCTTACCGACGCCGATACGATGGACACGGGTATCCCGGGCTACGACGAGGATGCTCGGATCCAGTACACCGGCGGC
>DASQEG010000064.1:0-2373 GCA_035633775.1 Bryobacteraceae bacterium | reverse complement strand
GTCCTTTTCTAATTGCTGCTGGATGTAGTAGATCAGATGTCCGGAATACTGAGGAGCTGCCGGGCTAACTGGTAAGTTTCGGCGTGTATCCTGGCTGTAAGTTCCGCTGGATTGGAGTAACCTCCGCCCAGGGTAACCACCAGCGGGACCGCCGCAGTTCTGATCGCCTCGAAGACCAGTCGATCTCTCTCGGCAAGACCTTCGGGGCTAAGTTTCAGTCTGCCTAGCGTGTCCTGCTCAAACGCGTCGACACCAGACTGGTAGAATACTATTTGCGGCCGATGTGCGACCGCCTCGGGCAAAGCCTCGCGAAGTGCCCGAAGATACTGTTCATCCCCGGTTCCATCAGGTAGAGCAATATCGAGCGAACTGCGCTGTTTGCGAAGTGGGAAGTTGTCCTGCCCGTGCAGTGACAGGGTGAAAACGGTCCGATCCTCTTCAAAGATCGCCGCGGTCCCATCGCCCTGGTGTACATCAAGGTCGATAACCGAAACGCTGGAAACAGTGCCCTCACGCTGAAGTTGGCGAATGGCAACAGCAATGTCATTGAAGACGCAGAAGCCTGCTCCCTCAGCTGCGAAGGCATGATGTGTGCCCCCTGCAAGAGTTCCACCCCATCGACCTGTCTGAAGCGCGTCGCGGGTCGCGGCAAGCGTACCGCCTACGCTTGCGAGGGTGCGGCGCACCAACCCTTCCGAGTATGGAAACCCGATCCGCCGCAGAACCCGCGCGTCCAGCGTTCCTTCAAGGAAGCTTTTGACGTACTCGGGGTCATGCACCAGCTGGATCAATTGGGCATCGGCCAGCGGGGCAGGTTCAAACACGAACCCGCCGCTTGCCTGCAGAAGTTCGCGTAGCAGCCGGTACTTGCGCATCGGGAACTTGTGCCCGGCAGGGAGTGGAACCTCGTGGTGGTCGCAGTACCAAAGACGCGCCGGAGACAATTTCCCATGCTAGCCGACGTGCTAGGATCTCGGTCGTGAACCTCGGCTCACTGACAAAGCAACTGGCACAGCAGGCGATCGGCAGTCAGGTTAAAGACGTGATGGAGTCGATCAGCCCGTCCGAACCCGCGGGGCATCCGGAGGAGCATCTCGGGCAGACGCTGCTGAATCAGATCGTCGCGATGGAGAAGGCTCTTAAAGAGGATCGGGAACTGGCCGTAATCTGCACCGCCGGGCCTGAGACCCTGCGAGTGCTCGAAATCTTCCTGCCGACCTGGAGCGTCGCAGTCCTGACCGGTGTTGACGCAGACCGCTCTGTAACACGCGTGATCTCGCCTGTGAACGCATTGCAGCTTGTGTGTAAGCCGATGCCAGTAACTCCGGGGACAAAACCCGTGAGGCTGCGCGTCGTGGCGCCGAAGAGCTGATCACGCGGCACGAGGGAGAAACAACGGGCTGGGCTGCACGCGTCGGCGTTCGGTTTCCTCACGCTTGCGATACACACCCTCGATCCACGGACCGTGTAAGGTTCCGTCCCGCAACGCTGTGCACGAGCTCCAGCGGCCGACCTCTTCACTATTGCTCTTCTGCTCGGCCGTGACTGCCCACGAGGGATCGGCGAAGGGCATGGTTACCAGCTCGGAGTTGAACCCGGCTACCGGCAGGAACCCGAAGTTCTCCGCCAGGCGGTTCAGAGTACGGCTGTCGTAGCCGAACAGGTACGGGAAGCCGAGCAGGTTGTTCCACGCGAGCCAGAGCGGTTTCTCCATGCGATGGCGGAGGTAGAAGTCGACATTCGGAACGCGCAGAATCAGTAGGCCGCCAGGCCGGAGAAACTCGCGGCTGCGACGCAGAGCGCGGGCAGGATCCGTCAGCTGCTCGAAGCAATTCCAGATGAAGACGGCGTCGGCCGAGCCGCTGCGCACGCGAGCGTCGTCGATCGTCTCCCGGACAACCGTCAGGCCCTGCTCCCGAGCGAAAGCCGACGTATCGTAGCCGGGATCGATCCCGACGGGACGCCAGTTCCATTCCTCACCTACCTGGAGGAAGGAGCCGAGATGACTGCCGATTTCAAGTACCGAGGCGCCCGGGGGCAAACGGTCGCGGAAAGCGGCTTCTTTGTTGCGAAAGGCCTGCACGTAACGCCCGTAGACGTGCTGCATGAGGTCGGGATCGTTCGGGTCCTCCTCGTATGAGGCAGCAGAGCGCACTTCCGGCTCGTCCCGCAACATCACCCCGCAGCCGGTGCAACGCACCAGGTCCGCGGACGTGTCGTGCATGAAGTCGGTTAAGTCTTTCAGTTCCGCACCACTCGCCTTTCGGCGTAGACGCGTGCGTATAAACCGGTCTCGATTGGACGCTTCCGTACCAATCGCGGCGGCAGAGACAGCGGGCAGCCAGTCGCCGCCGCCGCATATAGGACAAGACG
>DASQEG010000063.1:0-4369 GCA_035633775.1 Bryobacteraceae bacterium | reverse complement strand
ACCACCCTCGATGCGAATGGCGACGATCTCAGGCAACTCGTACGAGTGCGTGCGGCGGATCACCGCCTCCACCTCAGCGAAGAGCCGCCGCTGTGTTTTGATCAGCAGCAACACCTCACTGGCACTCTCGACTGCACCCTTCCATCGATACACGCTGCGCATGCCCGGCAGAATGTTCACGCACGCGGCCGCACGTGATTCGACAAGGGCCAGTGCGATCGAATCCGCCTCCTCGGGAGACCCACACGTGCTGAGAATCAGAATCGCGTCCGTCAGAGTAAGTGTCTCCGTGACAAGCAGGGAATCTAACCAAAAGCCTGGACCTGGGTCAAACAGAATTATAAACTTATGTAGTACTCTGGTGTTGCAGTAGGGCTTTTCCGATCCTCATGATGTCAGCAGTTCGCAAATCCGGCATGCTCGCTGTCTTCGTACTAGTAGGCGCATATGGTGTTGGCGCCCTTCGAGGGCCGCACGGTCTTGCTGCCCTTTCGGAGAAGCGCGAGCAGATTCGCAAGCTGCAGGAAGAGAATGCCGAGCTGGAGGCCGCCAATCAGAAGAAGCGCGACCGCATCCGGATTCTTTCGTCCAGCCGTGAGGCACAGCAGCAGGAGATACGCGAGAAACTGAAGCTGCTTCGTCCGGGAGAGAAGCAGATCATCCTGCCGAAGCCGCGCGTCGAAGACTAGGCAAGCGCTTCGGACACGTACCGGTACAGCTCCTGCATTGACTCTTCTGAGCGTGCCTCAGCTGCGAGGCGCAGGATCGGCTCGGTGTTGGAGGCCCGGACGTGAATCCAACGATCGGCCCAGGAAAGTTTCAACCCGTCCGAGCGGTCCTTTCGCGCATCCGGGAAGCGCGCCTCCAGCCGCTGCATCATCGTCCCAAGCATTCCATGAGTAAATGCGACCTTGCCCAGCCGCCTGTGGTATCGCGGCAGTCCTGACGCCATTGCCGACACGCTGAGTCCGGTGGCGGCCATTCGATCCAGAAACATCGCCATGCCGCTGTAACTGTCGCGGCACAGATGAACGGCTGGAAAGATGATGCCGCCGCTCGCTCCCTCTCCGCCGATTGCGGCTCTGATGGCCTGCATTCTTTCCACGACATTGGCCTCACCGACGGGGGTTCTCCAGACGCGCCGCCCATGTCGCGCCGCTACATCTTCGATTGCGGAGGAGGTGGTCAGGTTAACAACGACGTCACCGGGCAAGCGCTCGAGCGCGGCATCGACCGCAATCGCCAGCACGTCGTCGTTCTCCAGTACCCGGCCATGCTCGTCGGCTACTGCCAAACGGTCGCCGTCCGGATCCTGAGCAAACCCGATCTCACACCCTTTCGACTTCACCAGGTCCGCCAGATCGCCGAGCGATTCCGGCTTCGGTTCCGCTTCACGGGGGAACGGCTGGGTAGGATCGACCGAGATGGCGTGGAGATCGCATCCAAGACGCTCCGCAAGAAAATAAGTCGTCATCAGCGATCCTGCCCCATTGACACCATCGAGCGCGACGCGGAAGCGCCGCTTCCGGATCTGTCTGACATCCACGTGCGTCAGCACCTTGTCGATGTGAAGCTGCATGGCAGCTTCGTGCTCCCGAAGCAGCGGGAGCATCTCGCTGTTCCCTGCCTCGGCGAACGAGCTCTGGTGATACAGGTCGATGAGCTCGCTGCGTTCGTAGTGATTGAAGAACAGTCCGCGAGCGTTGAACAACTTCAGCGCGTTGTATTCCGGCGGATTGTGCGACGCGGTCAGCGCAATCGCACCTCTTGCGCCCGCCTCGGGAACGTACATCTGAATGGTGGGCGTCGGCAGCACTCCGAGATCGATCACTTCACAGCCGGTCGACAGTAGTCCGCACTGGACCGCATGCTGCAGCATGGGACCGGTAGCTCGCGTGTCCCGGCCGACCAGCACTCGGCCCGCACCGACATATGTGCCAAATGCCCGTCCGAAGTCGCACGCCAGAGTGGGTGTCAGGAACTGGCCCACCACTCCGCGGATACCGGAAACACTGATTCGCAGCTGATGCTCTCGGGGCATGCTTAGAGGCTCCGGACGGCTTCCTGCAACGAGTCGAACATCGCGGCGGGCGGCTCGCCCGCCTGCTCACAGATGACGCGGACGACAGGCTCAGTCTGGCTCACGCGGACATGGAACCATCGATCGTCCCAGTCAATCCGAAGTCCGTCGGCAACATTGATGCGACCGTCGCTGTATCGCTCCTGCAGACCCATGAGTAGTTCAGGAAGACGTGGCGACCGCAACGGAGTTTGCCACTTGATCATGTGGTACTGAGGGTAGGAACCGAGGATCCTGCTGAGGGGCTGCCCCCTTTCGCTCATCAGCGCGACAATCGCGAACATGGCGGCAATGCCGTCGTAGACGAACTCGAACTGCGGCAGCATAACGGCCCCGCTGCCCTCCCCTGCCACGGCGATCTGCTCCGGTCGATAGCTCGCTAGCGCGTCAATAGCGGCCTGGCGGCCAACGGGCACGCGCTCGACAGTTCCCCCGTACCGGGCCGCGACAACGTCGAGCAGAGCGGTCGTTGAGAGATTCGTGATGACCAGCTTCCCCGGCCCGCGACTCAGCTGGAGTTCGGCTATCAGAGGCAGGATGAGTTCCTCCGAAATCGCGGCTCCTTCTTCGGTGGCGATTCCCACACGGTCCGAGTCGACGTCGAAGCAGAATCCAGCGTCTGCCTGGAGAGGACGGATCAGAGGAGCAAGCTGCATTCCAATCGTCCGCGCGGAGATCACCGGATCATGGGCGAACTGAACACCCTCGAGCCGCTCATTGATAAGAATCAGACCGAGGTCAAACCGTTCATTCAGGCGTCGCAGGATCAGCGACGATGTGCCGTTACAGCAATCAACCACAATGCGAAAACGCCGCACCAGGTCGAAGTCGAACACCCGGGCGAGTTCGTCGATATAGCTGTCGATTGCGGTGCTATCAAACGTCAGGCGTCCGGCGCCGCGCCAGTCCACGTAATCGAAATGACGAAGATGATAAATGTCGAGCAGTTCACCCGCCTGGGCGGTAGACAGATACGTGCCCCGGCTTCCGAAGAACTTTAGTGCATTCCACTGGGCATCGTTATGGCTGGCACCGATGCTGACGCCTCCGAGACCGTCCGTGCGGCGCACCGCGTGCTGCAGGACGGGAGTCGAAACGATACCCAGGTCGACGACCTCATGCCCGCACGCGAGAAGCCCCGAGACAACTCCTTCGCGGACCATGGTGCCACTCGCCCGTGGGTCGCGACCGACGAGGATTGGCCTCCCACGCTCAAGAAAACTGCCAAAGGCACTCGCGAAGTCGATGACGTGCGATGCCGCCAGACCGCGGCCGACCACACCCCGGAGCCCGACATGGGAGATGCGAAGCGCCTTCTGCCTGAGCACGTTTCTATGGTAAGCAATTATCTGGAAATTGCAGTGCAATCCCGTGCGAATTTCACCGAAAGCTCGAGTGCCTCAAGAGTTGCGTCCATTAATGGCTCGTCGCGTCCCTGATGACCCTGAGGTCCGGCCACGAAGTCGTGGTACCCGTTCTCAAAGATATGCAACTGCGCCTTCTTCCCGGCCTTGATCAGGCGCTCGTGAAGAGGCTTGTCCAGCTCAATCAGCCGGTCCGCGGTTCCCACCAGCGTCAGGACTGGTGTTTGAATACCGGCGATGTTTCGAGCGGCGACTTCTTCGTCAATGCTGCCGCCTTCGCGGACTCCGAGGAATCCTGCGGGCGCAGGTGCGCCGAGGATTGCGCCGGCGACGCGCTCCCGTGAGATCAGGTGCAGCGCAAGATTGCCGCCACGACTTACGCCATACACAACAATGCGTTCAGGGTCGGCGTCTTTACGCTGTCTGACCCAGTTCAGCACCGAAACTCCGTCGTCAGCATAGCTGACGCGGTCCTTCATTGTTGCGATCAGGTCATCGGCCCGGGTGACGTTGTTGCGATAGTCGGCAACTACCACCATGAACCCTTCCTGCAGAAAGCGTTCCCACAGCGGACCGCCCGTGTCGCCGCGCGCCCACGTCACGAGTTTGTCCATCCCACGCCCGCCGGGCGCTCCATGAAAATAGAGCAAGACAGGGAAGGGGCCGCCACCCCTGGGCTTTCGTACCACAGCAGCGATGCCCAGGCCATCCTTCGACGGAATGTACACCTTGTCAAGAGGAGAAACGGCCTCGGGCACCACATGAACGTACTTGTCGTGCGGCAGGCGTTTGCCACCGGGGTGCTGGTGCACGCCGTCAGCCAGCATCATCAACATCGCCAAGGCAATCATGATCGCTGCAGAGGAGTGACCGTGAACTTGCGGAATTCGACCGCGCCATGGTCACCCTGAATCACGAAGGGTCC
>DASQEG010000062.1:0-2235 GCA_035633775.1 Bryobacteraceae bacterium | reverse complement strand
GGTACGTGACCTGTGCGACCGCACCGTGCGGCACGTTTCGAACGTCGATCATGTCAGAACCAGGCACAACGGCAACGCTCCACACGTTGTTATTCGACTCGCTGACGCTCGGGTTGCGAGGATCGATGACCGGCACGCCTGCAATGTTGAACTGATATCGATACGCACCGGGCACGAGCGGGCCTACAGTCGCCTCCCAAACGCCTTCCGCTCCTTTGGTCATCGCAGTGCCCTTCCCGTTGTTTGGGATATCGGAGCCCATCAGATTAACGCTCTCCGCAGTCGGCGCGTGAAGGCGGAATGTGACCTTCCTATCGGCCGCAACCTCGGGCGAAACGAACTGAGGCGGCCGAGGCGGCTGTTGCGACATTGCGGCGGCAGCGAGAAGAAGAGACAGGCTGATGGTTCGAGTCATTGTGGTCAGGTGGAAACAGCCATCGTACAGTAGCGCTAGGGTCGGACCACGGAGCCGTCGAGTGCGCGATCCGTGGGGTAGGCGCCGCCCTGAGGAGCATCAAGCCGGATGGGGTGTTTGGCTGCGAGTTTCTCGTCGATGTCGATCCCGAGACCTGGCTTATCTGAGCCGTACAGATAGCCACGCCGAATCTGCCCGCATCCCGGCAACATCTCGTGTACCACTTCCCGGAAGCTGTTCTCTTCCTGAATGCCAAAAGCAGGGCTTGAGATATCGACGTGGTAAGCAGCCATCTGATTCACAGGGTCATTCTCGCCGCCCTCCTGGAAGGCAGTTTTAACCCCGAAAGGCTCACAGACGGTGGCCAGCTTCTTTGCGGCCGTGATGCCACCGATGGCAGCCACACGGCAGCGGGTGAAATCAATCAGCCTCTCAGTGACAAGGGGCAGGGTCTCATACGGGTGCGAGAAGACTTCGCCAACCGCCTGAGGAGTCGAGCAGACCTTCCGAATGTGACGGTACCAGTCGATTTGCTCAGGCGCGAGCACGTCCTCGAGGAAGAACATCTGATACGGATTGAGGCGGCGGGCCAGTTCAACGCCGTTAATACCACTCAGATGTGAGTGGACGTCGTGCAGGAGCTTGGGCACGAAGCCTACCTTGGCACGGATGTGGTCGAATACTTCGGGAATCGTGTGCACATACAGGTCTTCATCGAAGGCAAGACCCTGATATCCGCCTTCGGGACGCTCACCTTTACCCGCGGGAAAGAACCCTCCACCGCCATAACCGCCCTCGCCGTACTGAACGCGGATGTAGCGCCATCCCTCTTCCATTGACTTCTGCACATTGGCCACGGCCTCTTCTTTGTCACGGCCCGCTCGGTGGTCGTAGCAGGGCACGGCATCCCGGACCTTGCCGCCCAGCAACTCATAGACAGGCATACCCGCACGCTTTCCTTTGATGTCCCACAGGGCCATGTCCATTGCGCTGAGCACGTTGTTATTTACCGGGCCATAGCGCCAGTACGTTCGATAATTGGCGCTGTTCCAGAGATCTTCGATCCGGTTCGCGTCTTTGCCGATGATCCAGGGTATGAGGCTCTTCTCAAGAGCAGTGATTACGGCTGCGGTCTGAAAGTTGTTGTTTGCCGAGCCGATGCCATACAAGCCCGGCTCACTGGTAATCAGCTTGAGAAATACCCAGCGGTACCGACCGCCTCCGCTGGTTGTGATCACCCGCGCATCCTTGATCGTGAGTGGAGGCAGGCCCCTGGTCTTTTGTTCCGCCTGCTGTGCTGCGAGCGCGGGCATCGCCGGAGCCGCGAGCAGAGCTTTCGCGAATCGGCGCCTGTCGATCTTGCTCTGGTCCATAGGACAGAATCCTATCGCAGGCTAAGCCGATGGCTATTCCGCGAGTTGCCAGATGTGGATCAGCTTGCCTCTGGAAGCAGCAGCGAGCTGCGTTCCGTCAGGAGAGAACGCTACCGTCGACACTGCTCGGGGGGCCTGCAGTTCATGGACGCGCCTGCCGGTGGCGGCGTCCCAGACCATGACTTTTACGGGATGACTCTCGGCGATGTCATTGAAACCGCCGGTCGCGATGCGCTTGCCGTCGGCTGAAAAGTCCAGCGCAGAGATGAGTTCCGGCTGCCCTGTGATGGTCCGCTCCAGTTTCCAGGACCTTGCGTTCCAGAGATAGATGTTTCGGTCAACGCCGGCGGTTGCCAGTAAACCGCCATCAGGTGAGAAAACGGCGGCAAAGGTCAGAACAGGAATGTTGTCGATCAGCTTGTGCAACTCACCATTGCGTGCATTCCA
>DASQEG010000061.1:0-3558 GCA_035633775.1 Bryobacteraceae bacterium | reverse complement strand
GATGCGGGCACAGCCTTGCCCTGGTCCCGAACTGTCCATCCTGACGGAAAGTACTGCACAATCTCCACGGTGTGTCCGTCTGGATCCGTGATGTTGAAGTTTGCATTCCCGTCCTTCCGCGGGGCAGCAGCGAGTGCTCTCATCCGATCGGGTGTATCGCTTTGATACTCTGGCCGAATGCAATCCGGAGCGCCCAATGTCCAGCGCAGCAGTCCCGTTTACGACGTGGTCGTGATCGGTTCAGGAGCGGGAGGCGGGACCGCGGTACAGGTGCTGACACAACTCGGCGTCAGTGTTGCCCTTCTGGAGGCGGGTCCGATGCTCAACCCGGCTCGCGATTTCAAAGAGCACGAATGGCCGCACAAGTACGACCATCGTGGCGGGCTTGAGGGTGGTATCTACAGCAACGGCCGGCACCAGCCGTTTTCGTTCTGGAGTGCTCCCAACGGCTACTGGAGCATCGAGGGTGAGCCCTACACCGTCGCTCCGGGAAGCGAATTCCGGTGGTTCCGCTCGCGGATTCTCGGCGGCCGGACGAACCACTATGGGCGCATCACGCTGCGCTTTTCCGACTACGACTTCAAGCCGCGCCAGCGTGACGGGCTTGGCGACGACTGGCCGATCAGCTACGAAGACGTAGCTCCGTATTACGACAAAGCCGAACGTTTTATCGGTGTGACCGGAACGAAGGAGGGCTTCCGCAGCGCTCCTGATGGTGTCTTTCAGCCCCCTCCCGCGCCACGGGTTCACGAACTCCTCGTGAAGCGCGCGGGCGCGAAGCTCGGCATTCCGGTCATCCCGGCGCGCATGGCCATCATCACGAAGCCAACGAACGGGCGCGTGCCGTGCCACTATTGCGGCCAGTGCGGGCGCGGTTGCATCACGGCTTCGAACTACTCGTCGAGTCAGGTGCAGATCCTGCCGGCGCTGAAAAGCGGCAAGCTGAAGATCTTTTCGAACGCGATGGCTCGCGAGCTGATTACCGACGGCCCGGGAAAGGTGACGGCAGTATCGTACATCGACAAGACGACCCGAACCGAGAAGCAGATTCGCTGCCGGTCGGTGATCGTCGCCGCAAGCGCCTGCGAATCTGCAAGGCTTCTGCTGAACTCAAAGGGTCCGGGCTACTCGATCGGCCTGGCCAACTCGTCGGGCGTAGTAGGAAAGTATCTGACGGACACCACGGGGTATGGTTTGAGCGGCCACATTCCGGCGCTGGAAGGCATGCCGATCCACGATACGGACGGGTTCGGCGGAATGCACATGTACATCCCGTGGTGGCTCTGGGAGCGAAGTCAGCAGGAAAAGATCGGGTTCCCACGCGGCTATCACGTGGAGATCGGGGGCGGCTATGGAATGCCGGTGGTCGGGTCCTTCCATGGCGCGTGCCGGGCGCACGAGGGTTATGGGGCCGATCTCAAGAAGTACATCCGATCCCATTACGGGACAACAATCGGGCTCTCAGGCCGGGGCGAGATGATCCCCAACAAGGATTCATTCTGTGACATCGATCCCAATGTGGTCGATCGCTGGGGCATCCCCGTACTGCGCTTTCACTTTAAGTGGAGCGATCATGAAATTCGTCAGGTGAAGCACATGCACGAGACGTTCAAGTCGATCGTCGAGACGATGGGTGGCACCGTCACTGGGCTGCGGAACCCCGAGCGGGAAGGTGCCGGCATATCGGTGCCCGGAACGATCATCCACGAACTTGGCGTCGTGCGCATGGGGTCGGATCCGAAAACGTCGGCGGTGAACGGGTTCATGCAGGCGCACGACGTCAAGAATCTGTTTGTCTGCGACGCTGCTCCGTTCGTCAGCAATCCCGACAAGAACCCAACGCTGACTATCTGTGCGCTGGCCTGGCGCACCTCCGAATACCTGGCAGAGGAGCTGAAGAAGGGCAATGTCTAGCAGAAGAACGCGCCGGGAGGTTCTGCGGAACATCGCGGCCTCCGTCACGATTGGAGCCGGCCTGACCGCCGAGGCCGCACAGCACGTCCATCACGAAGCTGCCGAAGTGAAGAAGAAGACGGCGGGCGTTTACAAGCCCCGCCTGTTCAACGAGCACGAGTACAGGACGGTGCGCCTGCTTGCTGAGACGATCATCCCCAAAGACGAAGTCTCGGGAAGCGCGCTGGAGGCAGGTGCGCCGGAGTTCATCGACCTGATTGCCAGCCATAACGAGGACCTGGCGACTCGTTTGACGGGCGGCCTCGCTTGGCTGGACCGAACGGCGGAGAAGCGTACGGGCAAGGCATTCCTCGATGCTCCTGCTGCCGATCGCACGGCGATTCTGGACGGCATCGCGTTCAGCGCGAAGGCCGCTCCGGAGAACGCTCCGGGTGTGGTGTTCTTTGACTGGATGCGGCGGCTGACGGCTGATGCGTTCTACACGAGCCCGATTGGGGTCAAGGACATCGGCTACAAAGGCAACAAGGGAATGACGGTATTTGAGGTCCCTGCCGCTGCAATCGATTACGCAGTGAAGCGCAGCGGCCTGGCTTGAAATCGGGCACGATATACTGGATAAACAAGATGGCGCAAGAAACCACGAAAGCTCCGCAGCAGCAGCCTGCTGATTTGTACAAAGCCGAGTACATCGGCAGCGGCACGTTCATCATCAAGAAGCCGAAGCGGAACAATCGCAAGGCGCACCAGTCCCGCATCAAGAACACCCGCGGCGGACGCATCTAGGTTACAATAGTTCAGTCCTCGCATTTGCCGGGCGCGTAGCTCAACTGGCAGAGCAACTGACTCTTAATCAGTAGGTTGAAGGTTCGATTCCTTCCGCGCTCACCACATCACATTTCAGTACTTCAGACCAGCTAGTCCACCACACGTGAGCCTTCGCTCGTCCGCGCCCCCTGACGCAGAATCACCGTACGTGCCGGTCCGCTGCCATCTCCAGTGAACTCGAGGCTGGCCTCAACTTCTTTGACAAAGAACTTGCCCTCCGCCTCAGCCAGGGCCTGAAGCTTGGACTGATTCGCTGGCTGCACCATCAGCTTTCCGTCTTCCAGAGTGACCGTCAGGACGAACGGTTCCAGCTTGTACCGTCCCACATATCTACCCAGCGATTCTGTGGGAAGAGAGATGAACTTCTTTTCCCACGACAACTGGACCTCCTCACCGAACATAGCGCTCGCCAGCGAGTTTGCAATTTGCCCGGAGTTTACGTTGTCTACGTTCGAGAGCACGATCACTACCGCGTCCTGTTGCGGGAATCGCTGGATCATCGTCGAAAAGCCAAAGATGCCGCCCCCATGGCTCATCATCTGCCGGTCCTTCCGCTTTGTTACCGTCCACCCGTACGCATAGTCGTTCAGGCCGGGCGTGAACATTTTTTCCTTCATTCCCGTGGGGAGAACTTTTTCGCCGTAAAGAGCGCGATCCCACTTGTAAAGATCTCCCAGCGTGGAGTAGAGCGATCCCGCAGCATGGGGCAGGGACATGTCGAGGAACTCCGCGTTGCGATAGCCTTGCGGAGTTGAGCTGTACCCGGTGACACGTTTTTCGACAACCCGCTCCGTGTGGTCGTATCCCGACGCGTTCATG
>DASQEG010000060.1:0-4455 GCA_035633775.1 Bryobacteraceae bacterium | reverse complement strand
AGAAAAAATCGCGTGCAGTCCGTTGGGTATTCAAAACGCCTGCCCGGAGTGTACGTTCTCGGGATGCCGCGTGCCAATCGAACTCAGTTCTTGCCCGGCAATGGAATGACCCGCGAGCACAGCTGACCAAACGCGCCGGGCAACTGCTCGTCTGTAAACGGGTATGCTTCCATCCATGCGCGCCACTTTCGCCAGAGCCCTGGTGTGCCTTCTATCTTTTGTGCCCTTCTTCCTCATGCATGCTGCAGAACCGCCGCCTACCGGGGAGCTTGTCGATGTCGGTGGGCGGCGATTGCACCTGGACTGCAAGGGGTCGGGGTCGCCAACCGTGGTGGTGGAGAACGGCGGGGGAAGCTTTTCAGTTGAATGGGCTCTTTTCCAGCCCGAGATCGCCAAACACACGCGCATCTGCACCTACGATCGCGCAGGGTATGCCTGGAGTGATCCCGGACCCGTTGTGGACGGGATCGAGCAGATCACCGATGACCTTCGTTTGCTACTGCGGACAGCGCGCATCCAGCCTCCGTACGTGTTTGTTGGAGCGTCCCTCGGCTGTATCTATGCGCGCGCGTACCAGCGTCGCTCGCCGGAAGATGTCGCTGGTCTCGTTTTCGTCGACGGCACTCACGACGAAGGCATCTCGTTTATGTGGAATAAAGCATCCACTCCCATCAGCCTGCTAAGTCGCGAGCAGCTAGCGACTGCCCATGCAGATTATCTACGAGCAGCTCCGAAACCAGCGGCAGGTCCTGCGGATGCATATCCTCTGAGCCGCCTGCCTAAAGACTTGCAGAGTGTCCGTCATTGGGCACTGCAAAAGCTTATCCTCGAGGTTGGAAGATTGCCAAACAGTTTGGCAGCCGCTGAATCCTGGCGTCAGGAGTTCACCGCACTTCGCCGGCAGCGGCTGGCTAGCGGCCCTCCGTTGGGAGCGCTACCGTTGGTCGTTCTGGAGCGGAGCGATGGCGCGGATGAGTCGTTTCACGCTAAGCAGGCCCAGCTGGCTGGACTGTCTTCAGCAGGGCAATTGATAAAAGCAGAACGATCGGGACACATGATTCATCTCTACCGTCCCGATCTCGTCATCGAAGCCATCCGTAACGTAGTCGCCGCCTGCCAGAAAAAGCACTGAGCGTCAGAGCGGACGAACAGCCGTGAGCCATTCAGGGTTACCGCCTGCGATCAGAGACGTGGGTCAGGCCCAAGCTGCCTACCTTGCGTCCTGGGGATGAGTGCACCAGTGCACACTTGGTAGGGGGTGTGAACAGGCTCATTTTCATGTGTCGTCGACATTCGGGCCCGCACTATTCCTGGCGAAGCGCGCTTAGCGGGTCGACTCGGCTCGCTCCACGAGCGGAGAGCCAGCATGCCAGGAGTGCAGTCACCGTCAGCACTCCCACAACGAAAGCTATGGTCGCAAAGTCATTCGGCTGGATTCCGTAAAGGTGACTCTGCAGCAAACGTGTTGTGGCAAGAGCGAGCGCAAGTCCAGGCGCTACTCCGGCCAGCACCAGCCTCAGGCCGCTTCTCATTATGAGTGCGACAAGACTGCGTGGAAGGGCTCCGAGTGCCAGGCGCACTCCGAGTTCCGGTCCTCGTTCAGCGACGTGGTAACTGACGATTCCATATAGGCCTATGATGGCCAGAGCAAGAGCAAGTCCGGAGAACAGACCAAGTATCGTCAGGGGGAAGCGGCGTGAGGCAGTAGATCTGGACACATCTTCGTCGATGGTCCGAACATCGGAAACCGCAATATTCGGATCGACTGCAGCTACGGCATCTCGGACAGCGCTCGTGATGGTGCCCGGATTGGGTACTGCGGTGCGAACGGCGAGGTTCACGGTCGTCGGACCAAGCTGCCGGGTATTCTGGTATACCTCGGGCCGCGGTTCTTCCGCGAGACCAAATCGCCGGACGTCACCAACCACACCGACGATTGTTTGCCACGGCGATACGCCTTCATCCGCATCGTAGCGATCAAGCTTAATGCGTTTTCCAATCGGATCCTGGTCGGGAAAAAATTGCCGAGCCAGAGCGGCACTCACCATTACAACTCGGGGCGTTCCGACCGTGTCACGGACGTTGAAGTCACGTCCGCGCAGCAGCGGAATGCCCATTGTTTGAAGGTACGCGGGGTGGATCGAGTTCGCATCGACAATCGGTAATACTGTGCTCGCCGGCGTGGGATTTCCTTCGATGCTCAGCCATGTCCCCCAGCATCCGGCACGCAAAGGCAGGCAGAATGCGCTGCTGGCCGACGTCACGCCCGGAATAGCATGAACACGTTCAAGCATAGCGTCGGCAAATCGGGTTCGTGCCTCGGCTTCCGGGTACGTCGCGGTCGGAATGACGAGTCGCATGGTCACCAGATGCGCTGCTCGGAAGCCCGGGTCGACCTGCATCAATGTCGAGAGACTGCGCAGGAGCAGGCCAGCACTAACCAGAAGCACGAGTGTGAGCGCAACCTGCGCTGCGACGAGTGCGTTTCGTACGGTGAACCCTCGAAAGCCGGATGAACCTGCGCGACTACCCTGGCGTAGTCCGCGTTGCAAGTCACCGCGAAGGGCGGCTAACGCGGGAACCAGACCAAAGCTAACCGAAGTAACCATCACGGCTGCTGCAACAACCGCCAGCACCCCCCAGTCCATCTGCACCGCGGCGATTCGTTGCACATTGTCCGGCATCATTCGCGTGAGGGCAGGCGTGACCGCCCGGGCAAGGGCTAAGCCCAGCAGTCCCGCTATGGATGCCAGCAACACGCTCTCGGTCAGCATCTGTTTCAACAGACGACTGTAACCGGCGCCGAGTGCAACGCGGACGCTCATCTCGCGAGAACGGGCACTTGCCCTGGCCATCAGCAGGGTTGCGACGTTCGCACAGGCAATCAGGAGTACACAAGCTACGGCGCCGAACAGCACAAGGAGGGTTGCGCGGAGATTGCCCACGGTGCGTTCTTGAAAAAGCTGTAGCTTTACCGAGCTACCGTTGTTGCTCTCCGGATATTGGCTCCGCAGCGCCGCAGCGATCGTTTCCATCTCCGCGCGTGCCTGCGACATGGGCACGTCACGTCGCAGCCGCCCCAGAACGAACAGACCAGGGTGATTGCTTCGATCGCCCATGTCGCGTTCCCATGGTCCGATTGGTCGCAATACGTCGGCCTCGAAAGGCATGCGGAACGAGCCGGGTAATACTCCGATGATTGTGTGCGGTACACCATCGAGAGTAATGCTGCTGCCGAGCACGGCTGCACTCTTTGCAAACCGTCGCTGCCATAAGCCTTCTGAAAGCAGGATGGTGTACGGCGCCCCGGATCGGTCATCATGCTCCGCGATTCCACGACCCGCGATCGGTTGCACTCCAAGCATGGGCAAGAGCGAAGCCGAGACATTCAGAGCCGGAACACGCTCGGCCGGCCCCCGGCCGGTCAGAGTTACGCCCATGGGCTGAATAGCAGCCATGTGCGAGAAACTGCGAGCCTGTGCGCGCCAGTCGAGGAAGTTATGCCAGGACGCGGCCATGTCGCCACCGCGTGCATCTGTTTCAACGATGGCGATGAGCCGGTCGGCACCTTCGTAGGGGAGACCGCGGACGATCACGGCGTGCACAAGCGAATAGATCGCAATTGTGCCGCCCAGTCCGAGCGCCAGCGTCAGAACGGCAGTGATCGTGAACGCAGGCGAACGCCGCAACTGCCGGGCACCGTATCGCAGGTCGTGCCAAGCCGTCTCAAACATGGGAATGCTTCTTTGCTCGCGATACGTCTCCTTCGTCGTGCCAACGTTTCCAAACTCGCGGCGCGCAGCAAGCCGTGCGTCGTGAGGAGACATGCCGCGGCGTTCGTACTCCCGTGCCAGGAGGTCGAGGTGCAATTCAAGCTCCTCATCGAATTCGCGCTCGCGCACATCGCTCTTGAACAAACCTGTGAGTCGATCTAACAACGCACGCGGTCTACTCATCTCGCCACCGCGATCAGGCGCGCAATCGTCCCGGCGATGCGCTGCCAGTCGGCCACTTCGTGCGCCAATTGCTTTTTGCCTGCCTTAGTGATGGAGTAGAACTTCGCTCGCCGATTATTCTCCGAGGTACCCCATTCGGCCGAAATCCAGCCTCGATGCTGGAGGCGGACCAAGGCCGGGTAGATGGTGCCCTGGTTCAGTCTGATTGCATCTTCGCTCACCTGCTCGATTCGCCGTGCGATGCCGTAGCCATGCAGCGGACCGATTCCTGCCAGCGCCTGCAACACCATCAGGTCCAGCGTGCCCTGCAACACGTCACTGTTCTTCTCAAGCATTTGTGCCAGCTTCCTGTGGACTGTCAACAGAAGTATAGATGGTTCCATGTGGACTGTCAACAGGACCCTTGCGGCATTGTCGCTCTCGCACGCCGTTGCTGAGATTGGCAAAGCCCCCGGCCGAGTTGTTGCCGACCAGTAGCCGATGCGTCCGTTACAACGCT